>PBWV01000034.1 GCA_002728255.1 Rhodospirillaceae bacterium
TATCTCTATGTTGGAAACTTTGTGGACAGAGATATTTCAGTTCTGAAAGTTGACGGCACTTCGGTGACTAATACTGGAACGATCCTTAAATTACCGGCTAACCCCGCCTCAATGAGGGGTCGCAATCCATAACCCAAAGCGTAGGTTCCTGCTACAAGTAGTGTGCGCGCACAGAGAGTTGAGGGAAATGGATTCCGATATTAACATAAATATTGAGCTTGCTCTTATTGTAGCTGGCCTAATGGGCCACGGGTTAGCTTTGGTCTATGCCATGGGTGTTCACAAAGTAAAAATGGAGGATATTAGCAATGACCCGCTATAAAGACCTGGATTTCGAGGTTTTCTCTCCGGTGCGTAACGAACTTGGAGAAGGACCAATCTATGACAGCACAACTGCCGAACTTATCTGGTTTGATATTGTTGGTCAGGTAATGTTTATTGGAAATACAAACCAGGGCACACTTAGATCCTATGGATTTGGCGAACCCGTTTCGGCTGCTTTTCTTACTAACTCGGATATTTTGTTAGTTGCTGCGGCAAGCGGGGTGGTTGCTTTTAACAGGACAACGGGGCGGCGGACAGCTAATCTTTCCGTTGAAGCTTGCAATAGCCTAACACGCGCCAATGACAGCCGCACCGCTCCAAATAATGCCATCTGGCTGGGTACGATGGGGCTCGGCCAGGAAAGCGGGGCGGGGTCTATTTACCATCTACGAAACGGGGTCTGCACCCGCTTATTTGAGAAAATCACTGTCCCCAATGCGATCTGTTTTTCGCCAGATGGGGAAACAGCTTATTTTTGTGATACACCGAAGCGGTTGATTATGAAAACGCGGATTGATCCCGAGACAAGCCTTCCAGTAGGGAAACCATCCGTCTTTATTGATCTCACATCGGAAAAGTTGAATCCGGACGGTGCTGTCATAGACAGCGAAGGGTCCCTTTGGAACGCCCAGTGGGGAGCAGGCCGTGTTGCTTGCTATGATAGTGGAGGGCGTTTTATTCGGGCCGTAGAACTACCGGCGACGCAAATAACGTGCCCTGCTTTTGGGGGGGACGACTTGAAATATTTGTATGTCACCTCTGCCTATCAAGGAATTTCTCGCTGGGAACAGCCTGAAGCCGGTGCGGTATTTGTTATCGAACTAGATGTGCCTGGCCTCGCTGAAAGGCGGGTCGACCTATAACAAGATTGAAATATATGGCTAATGTATCCAATGGACATTACCCATAGCGTTATAGAAGTACTAGGTTCCTGCTCCAGGTATAGGCCTTAGCCTATAACGTTCGTGGCAAGCATGTTTGATGGTCACACAGTATGGGAGAGAAAAGTAATGAATGGCTTACAGGAATTTCGGAAAAAGATGGATTCAGGAGTTCAGTGTTTGGGCCCAAGTATTACCCTTAAGGACCCAGTTATTGCCGAGGCGCTCGGTCCGGATTCGGATTTTCTATGGATAGATACGGAACATAGTCCCATGACCATAGAAACGGTGGCGGCGCATTTACTCGGGGCGAGAGCCTGCAATAAACCGGCACTAGTGAGGGTACCTGGAAGTTCTACAGAAAGCATTAAACCGATCCTAGATTCAGGGGTTGATGGTATAATAGTTCCGCAAGTGACCAGCGTTGATGAAGTAAGGAAGGTCGTGGCGGATTGTCGGTATCCCCCAACTGGGAAACGGGGATTTGGGGTCCGACGGGGGACGAATTATGGGCGTCAAGCATTAGATCAATACTTGGCCGAATCTCCTGAAAAGTTATTTGTTGCGGTGATGCTGGAGCATGAAAATGCTGTTAGAGACATAGAAGAAATTGTCAACGTTCCCGGGTTAGATTCAGTTGTTATTGGGACCATGGACTTGAGCGGTTCATTGGGGCACCTTGGCAATCGGGATCATTCGACAGTTGTTTCAGCTATACAAACGGTTATTGATGCAGGTCGACGGAAGAATATTTTTGTCGGCATGGGACTCGGTTACGAACCAGAACTTGCCCGTCACTGGATGGCGCAGGGAGTGCAGTGGATGCAGTTTGGCTGTGATTATGAGTACATTGTACACGGGGCTTCACGGTTGTTTAATTCTGTTCGCTAAGTTCTGGGTAGCCAAGTGTTAACCTGGTTTCATCTTTATTCCACTTGATGTGCCTTTAGCACCTCTTGATCGAACTCAACGCCAAGCCCGGGGCCGCTGGGGGGGGTGATATAGCCATTCTCAAAGACCAGGGGTTCCTTGAAAATTTGCTTGTGCAGCGGGCCCATATTAGCTTCCTGGATTAAGAAGTTTGGAGAAGAGACATCGAGCTGTATCGCAGCAGCAAAAACAACCGGCCCACAATACATATGGGGCGCTATCATTGCATAATGGGCTTCCGCCATACCCGCAATTTTCTTTGCTTCAGTGATCCCACCACACTGCCCTACATCAAGCTGAAGAATTTGGGCAGCTTGTTTTTCCAAGACTTCAGAAAACTCATATTTTGTTACCAGGCGCTCCCCGGTAGCTATGGGTATGTTGGTGTGGGCGGCAATACGAGCCATCTCACTGATATTTTCCGGCATAATTGGTTCCTCAAACCAAAATGGGTGGTAAGGCTCCAAGTAGTGAGCAACTCGAATAGCACTGTACGTTGGCATCTGGCCATGCGTCCCAATGGCAACCTCCAAGCGATTACCAACAGCATCTCGTATACTCTGAAAAATTTTCGCTGCATGCTCAATTTTCCACAAAGGAATATCACGGATAGGATGTAAGGGCATAAATGGATCTAACTTACATGCCGTATTACCTTCTTCCAGTAATTGAAGTGCAACTTCACCAGCTTTCTCCGGATGTTTGTCGAAATCAATATCTGGCATGTAAGCATAAGCGCGAAGCTTTTTGTGATACTGGCCACCCAATAATTGATAGATAGGTAAATTAGCCACTTTACCTTTAATATCCCAAAGTGCCATGTCGATGGCACTGATGACTGGGGTGGCATATAAACTTGGATGTCGCAAATCATGCCAGGTTCCGTACATCTTATCCCAGATTAATTCTGTATTAAGGGGATCTTCCCCAAGGACAATTTGACCTACTANCTCCTTAACTAGGTTGACTTGAGATTTGAGATCCTCGAGGCGGNCCGAAAATGCACTCCCNGCGATNCGNTCNCCTATACCCGTAATTCCTTCATCAGTTAGCAACTCTATGAANAGAAAATACCTNCCCCCAACATATTTTTCCNCNNCTACNGGCTTTTCNGCTTCCACCACNGTNGTNTTNACGCCTGTTACNNTCACTTTTNNCCCCNTCCNCNAAATTCTCCCANTAGAACATTNCCGANNTTTCANNTACCACATNACACCGCCACCNGTATTCATATCCTGNCCNGTTATATTTGGNGAATCTTCTGANGCNAAGAANACNGCCATACGAGCAGCATCATCTGGCCCTGAACCCTTNTCCACATANTCNTCATCNGNACACCATCTCCCAGCCAATACTTGGTTNGAATTTTTCGCTGNAAGATTCCGTCTGAAANCCTCCTCATCAAAATCNTTATTCATATATTCCGCCCGCGCTCTAATAAGTTCTACNGTTCGGTCTTCATGCCCCCCCGGACATATGGCGTTAACAGTAATGTTGTAACGCCCAACATCCGCNGCCAAAGTCCGCGTAAAGCCAATCACNCCCATNTTTGATGTTGCATAAGGAGTTCTATGAGAGAGAGGCTGCTTTCCTGTGCCAGAGCTAAAATTGATAATTTTNCCCGAACGCTTGCGGATCATNTCCGGAAGAACTGCCTTACAACAGAGNAANAGTGANTCGAGGTTAATATCNAGTGTTTGTTTCCATTCAGCTAGNCTCATATCCCAAACGTCTTTCGTCGGCCCCGCAATCCCCACNACATTGGCCAGGATATCTATNGTGCCAAAATGGGCCATAGTATGATCAACCAACTGNTGCACTTGGTCTTCCTTCGACACGTCGGTTTGAGAGCAAAGAACTTTACCGCCCGCTTTTTCAATATCAGTACCCACCTGATTTTCTAGCTCACCAACTGGCAAAATATCGCAAATAGAAACCAAGGCCCCCTCTTTTGCAAAGCGTTTGGCAATTGCCTCTGCATGACCACGAGCCGCTCCTGTGATGAGAGCCACTTTCCCTTCTAATCTCATATTTCATCCCTCTTATACATTTTTTGCTTTTGTCCTAGTCAGGGCCATATCCGCGCAAACCCTACTTGCCACATCCTGAATTGGTAATGCCGTGAGACATTAAGGTATCACAAAATATTGCGCCTTCCAGCGTTGCTCTATCAAAATTGGCCCCCGTCAATACAGCGGCAGAGAAATTAACCTTTTGNAGCGACGCCCCATGTAAGTTTGCCTCCGATAGGTCGGCGCCCTCGAGGTTAGCATTCTGGAGATTGGCAAAACCAAAACTTGCGCCCAGTGATTCCACTTCCTGCATATTGGATTCGGAAAGGTTAGCAAAGCTAAAATTCGCATCTCCCAAAACAGCCCGTCTAAAATTAGCCCCCTGTAAACTCGCTCCCCAAAGATCTGCCCCAGTTAAGTTTGTTTCCTCTAACCGTGCCCCATCCANCTTGGCTCCACCAAGGCGCGCTTTTTGAAGCATGCTGCCAACCAGGTCCGCCCCACGCAATTTAGCCTCGCGCAAATCTGCCCCCCTCAAATCACACTCCCGACAGGAATTTTTCTCTAGAAGTTGCTCTAGGTCNNNCTCGTCGAACGCCCAGCACCTTCCACCAACTATGTTCGGGACTGTTAAAATTAAAATAAGGGTAGCCAAGGATAACAAAGGCATTACATCACAAGATTTTTGTTTGAACCACTGCTTTACAGAATTCTATAATAAGATCACAAGAAATAAGCGTATTCTATGNTATTGCCCATAGTATAGGCAGACATTGTCTANTTTCGAGCCAAAGATACTCGCNAAACCAGGATGAAAACTGATGGCCGTCGATTATGAAATTATTGTCCAGGGGAACAATCTGAGACTACAAAATGGCTTTCTTGGACTGGCCAACGCAACCCTTATAACCTGCGATTCTGGGCCCATACTTTTTGATGTGGGCCATTATTGTAACCGCTCCACCCTNCTAAATAACCTCAAAAAACGTGGNATGAAGCCATCCGACATAAAACTTGTATTTTTATCNCACCTACATTTTGATCACTGTAATAATGTGGATCTTTTCCCTCATGCAAAAATTTTAGTGAGCGCGAAAGAGTGGACCTATGTGGATGCGCCCCACAAAGAGGACCTATACATTCCCTGGATGATCAAGGAACAGCTTAAGAAACACGACGTTACCTTGATCGACGGAGAACACGAAATAACAAAAGGAGTGAGCTATTTCCCCGCNCCGGGCCATACGCCAGGCTCTTTTGGCGTACAGCTCAATACTGAGGAAAATGGCTGCGTTGTATTGGCAGGTGACTCCCTAAAGTACCCGAAAGAGGCGATAACCGGGGAATGTGATATGGCGTTCGGCACCGCCGAGTCGGGCACCAACACTATTTCGCGCATTCTCAAAATCGCTGACCGGATAATTCCCGGTCATTTCCCAGAACTTGTAAAGCAGAATGGACGATTCACCTGGAAAGATACTGCTGAACTCTCCTTGGTAATACGGTAAAACAGACCTATGACGCACTCATGCAACTGATTGATTTTTTTGACCGCGGCGTACAAATCGCCCCTAACCGAAAAGCTTTCATAGACGCTGAGAACGAATTTACCTACCTAGATGCCCAACAGCGGTCCTACCAAATTGCTAACGGCTTAATAAAAGCCGGAATCCAGCCCGGGGAATCGGTAGCCATTTACTGTCCCAACAACGCTTTAGCCTTTATCTGTATCTTAGGAATTCTGCGTGCCGGTGCAGTGTACGTTAACTTAAACGCACTTAGCCCACTAGAAGAAAATATTTTTGTATTACAAGACCGCGACGCGAAATATCTTTTCATCCACAGCAATTTTGAGTCTCATCTAAGCCAAATCACCAAAAGTACGCCTACGCTAGTTGGCTTCACTGGCATTGATAAAAAAATAGAATGCTCACTATCCTTAATGGAGTGGATGGCGGAATTCCCACCTGAATGCCCCCCTATTAAAAGAGGCGAAGATGACCTTGCCTGCCTCTTTTCAACAAGTGGCACCACAGGCCGATCCAAAGCATCTCAACTTACTAATAAAGTCATNGAAACTATGATTGTTAATGCTAATCATGCAATGCCTTTCAACACTGCTCCTGTACACCTAATCGCTGCACCCTTTACCCATGCGGCAGGGCTCGCTGCCCTCTGGCTATTTCCTCTCGGCGCGACAAATGTAATCATAACACGAGCTGACCCTCTTCAAATCATGGAAGCCATCGAACTGCACAAAATTAATGTCCTCTTTCTGCCACCTACTGTTATCTACATGATGCTCACACACCCACAGGTCAACACGTTTAACTACGGCTCACTTCGTTATTTGATCTATGGGGCAGCCCCTATGTCAGTGGACAAATTGCACCAAGCTATGGACATTTTCGGTCCCGTCTTGACCCAACTGTATGGGCAGGCTGAGGCGCCTATGATGTGTACTCTCATGACACCTTCCGAACACACACTGTGGTTGAAAGAAGGAAAGCTCGAGCGGCTAGCGAGTTGTGGGCGCCCGTGCTTACGAACAACCCTGGCCATAATGGATGATAGGGGGAATTTACTAGGGCCAGATGAAATTGGCGAAATTGTCGTAAGAGGAAACCTGATAACACCCGGCTATTATAAAAATCCCTCGGCCACAGAAAAAGTCAGGGCTTTTAATTGGCACCACACCGGGGACATCGGAAAGACCGATGAGGACGGCTACTTTTATATTGTTGACAGAAAAAACGACATGATCATCTCCGGAGGATTTAATATTTACCCCGCTGAAATAGAACAGGCGCTATTATCGCTTCCTCAAATACAAGATTGTGCAGTGGTTGGAATCCCTGACGAAAAATGGGGCGAGGCCGTAACAGCTGTAATAGAAGTGATTCCTGGCCAAACATTGGTAAAGTCAGCGGCTCTCCAGCACTGCCACAGGAGACTGGGTGGCGTAAAAACTCCTAAAAATATAGTCGTATGGAACCAACTACCCCGCAGTCCCGTAGGCAAAGTCCTCCGAAGAGAAATTAGAGAGAGCTTTTGGAGAGGGCACAACCGCCAGATTTAACCTCCTAACTCTCCTAATCTTCTTTTGACCTCCCGCGCATTAGGGCTATCAGGGGGAAGTAGGTTTANCAAAGTCTCCCATAAGGTTCTGGCCTCATCGGTTCGCGATTCTTGGTATGCCGCCAAACCCAGGTACCAGAGAGCATCCATACGCTCGTTATCTAATTCAAGAATTTTCTGATAATTCATCTGGGTGATCTTGGGAACGGACCCATCACCGGATCTCTCCAATGCGATTTGTGCTTGGGCCTCTAATGCAACCACATCGCTAGGGCTTAGATCCAGGGCACGGCCATAAGCTGCTTCCGCTTCCGTCAACTCTCCTAATACCCGGCGTGCATTGCCTAATCTTTTCCAGCCTTCTATATCATCTGGCGCAGTCTCCAATCTAGTTGCCAGCCGTTCCACCATTCCGCGGATCATTTCCCCTCTCTCATCCGCAGTCATCTGACCGGCAGCCTCTACCTGCTCCCTCGTGGGCCCAGGGGCGGCAGTAACGGCTCGCNCTTCCTCCTCTTCATTAAGTGGCTCCGCGGTATCGCCCGTAATTTCGGTGTTAGTTGAAANTTCTAGTTTTTGGGCCAAGGCCTGCAGACGCGTTCTCAATTCTGGCAACCAAATATCCTCTGAGTTTGAGTCAGACGCGAGGTCACTCCACACATCATAGGCCCGCTCAAGATCGCCGGCCTGCTCCCGTTCTAAGCCAACAAAAAATCTAGCTATTTTGTTTTTGGGGTCCAACCTCAGAACCCTTTCAAACTCTCCCCTAGCGGATGGTGTGACCCTCCCTTTTTGGCTAACAACAATTGCCTGGGCCAAAGACATCAGCACATCGACATTATTAGGTGCAAGAACCGCAGCCTCCCGATACGCGCTAACAGCGTCGCTGAAACGCTCCATGAAAGCATAAGTTCGTGCCAACAAAATCCAGCCTTCCAGATCCTCTGGGTTGTCTACAAGCCTGGATGTTAAGCTNGCCACAGCATTATCAAACTCACTGGCCCCTATTCCANCATCCTCAGAAGCGACCCGCTCGACAAAAGGCTGGTCCGCCATCAGCGGACTGCCTAATTGATAATATATGAACCCCGTCAACATCGGGACCGTTACACAAAGAATGATCAGTGAACCCCTAAACTGAGNAGATGAGGGGTTTTGCCCGTGACTNAGAAGATCTCGATTGCTACCTGCCGCCAATATCCTTCGCTCGATTTCTGTGCAGGAATTTTTATAGTCGCTCTCAGAAAGTACGCCCCTTTTGTAATCTAACTCGACATCTTTTAGCTGCTCTCTATAAACCACCAAATCATAGTCAGGCCGCAACGGTACGGTACCTTTTGTACGAATAAGTGGCCTACCCAAAAGAAAAACACTAACAACCACCATTGCCCCTAAGGCAAACCAGACAACCATTTAAGCCCCACCTTCCTCATCTTTAATTAAGTCTTCAATGCGCCTCCGTTCGGCAGCAGAAAATTCACTTAACTCGGGGCGTTCACGGGAGACACCTCTCAACCAAAAACCGATAAAGATAAAAGCGCATAAAGTTATTATCAGTGGCCCAAACCAAAGCAAATAAGTTTGTGGTTTGACAGGAGGTTTCAACAAAATAAAATCTCCATAGCGCTCTACCAGGAACTGCTTCACACTCAAATCCGAGTCACCTGCGGCAACTCGTTCCCGGACTAACACTCTTAAATCTTTAGCCAGATCCGCATCAGAGTCAAAAACTGACTGATTTTGGCAAACTAGACATCTGATCTCTTTGGCTAATTCCCGCGCTCGTTCCTCTAAAATCGGNTCATCGAGAGGCTCATCCGTATCAAAGGCGTTGGCCTCAACAAATCCCCATAGGAAAAAGACAACCGCCCCGACTAGATAGTTTTTCATTCGCGAAGGTTCCTAATAAGTGGCAATAGCTCTCTACTCCAATCTTCTTCAGAAATAGGGCCCACGTGCTTGTATCGGATCCTCCCCTCCCTATCTATGACGAAAGTCTCTGGAACACCATAAACACCTAATTCGATGGCAACTCGCCCATCACGATCCGCACCAATCCTTGTAAATGGATCACCAAGCTCCGTGAGCCAGTCTCGGGCGATAGCGGGATCATCCTTGTAATTGATCCCATACAAATTGATATTATCCATTCCTGCAATTTCCATGAGCAATGGATGTTCTATACGGCACGGCCCGCACCATGAAGCGAAAACATTCACCAACGTGACTTCTCCACTCAAATCAGCAGAAGCTAATGGGGCGGTCTGAGAATCCAGTGGCGCAAGATCAAAATGCGGGACAGCCTTATCTATAAGAGCAGTTGGGACGAGAGCAGGGTCCAACGATAAGCCACGAAGCAAAAAGCCACAGAGTACTACGAACACCGCAGTTGGAAGCAAATAAAGAATCCTACGATTACCTGAAAACATTCCTAATCACACGTTTGTTGCCACTCGATTATTCGCTTTTCCAGACATAATCCTATGAGGGGCACCCACTCGATGTCTGCGATCACTTAGAGAAATTACTCCTCCCAAGGCCATCACCAATGAGCCTAGCCAAATCCAAGAAACAAGGGGATTGAAATAAAGNCGAGCAGACCAGCCCCCTTGGGCATCGGGTTCCCCCAAAACCGCATATAAATCGCCGCGCCAGCCTGTGTATATAGCTGCCTCTGTGGTTGGCTGCTGCTGCACCGGATAAAACCTGTTTTCAGGAAACAACTGAATAGCATCACGTGTATCCCGTTTAACACTAAAGTGACCGCGCTCACCCGAATAGTTTGGNCCTTGGATTTTTTCTACTCCATGGAAAACAAACTCGTACCCTGACACAGATACGGTTTCGCCAACCTGTACTACTCGCAACACTTCGGTACGCCACGCACTGGATGCCGTAATTCCTGCCACCAAGAATGCCAGCCCGATATGGGCCACATTCATACCATAAATCGATCTAGGCGTCCGCATAGCCTTGGAAAGACTCACACGGATAGGGTCCCTAAACAATCCAACCCTTGCACCCATATCAACTAAAACCGCTATCCCGACCCAGGCACTAAGGGCTATTCCCAGTGTTCCTAAGAACGTGCTTCCCCACGTCTCATAAAGACACCAAGCCACAACCAGTAGTGTTAGNATTGCAACAAACTTCATCCTCAAGAAGACCCCATAGAGATCAGTCCGCTTCCAAGTCAACACCGGCGCTATTCCCGCAAGTACCACAAGGGGTGTCATCAGAGGAATGAACACCGTATTAAAGTATGGGGGCCCAACCGAGATTTTTCCTATACCCAACGCGTCCACAAACAACGGGTAGAGGGTCCCTAACAAAACCGTTGCCGCTGCCGACGTCAGCAACAAATTGTTCAACACTAAGCCCCCCTCTCTCGAAACAGGAGAAAACAAACCTCCTGCCTTCAATTGCGGTGCCCGAATGGCAAACAAGCTAAGAGACCCTCCCACAACAACTACTAAAAAGGCCAAGATAAACACCCCACGTTCAGGATCCGTTGCAAATGCGTGGACGGAAGTGAGCACTCCCGAACGAACAAGAAAAGTCCCCAAAAGACTGAGCGAAAACGTCACGATGGCAAGTAATATTGTCCATGCCTTAAGAGCATCCCGTTTTTCACACACAATCGCGGAGTGTAATAGAGCTGTCCCTGCCAACCACGGCATGAAAGAAGCATTTTCTACGGGATCCCAGAACCACCACCCCCCCCAACCTAATTCGTAATACGCCCACCAACTCCCTAGGGCAATTCCAATAGTCAGGAAACTCCACGCCACCAAAGTCCATGGCCGCACCCAGCGGGCCCATGCAGCATCCACCCGCCCCTCGATTAACGCTGCTATAGCAAACGAAAAAGCAATGGAGAAGCCAACATAGCCAAGGTAGAGGAAGGGTGGGTGGAAGGCGAGACCAGGATCCTGCAAAAGAGGGTTCAGTCCGTTACCATCCAAGGGAACCGGGAAAAGACGCTCAAATGGGTTTGAGGTGAATAAAGTAAACGATAGAAAACCAACTGCAATCAAAGCCTGCACCGCTAAAACACGGGCACATAAAGTGGGAGGCAAGTTCCCACCGAAAAAGACTACTGCCGCCCCAAAAGTCGCAAGAATAAGCACCCAAAGCAGAAGCGACCCCTCGTGATTTCCCCAAACTCCGGCGATTTTGTAAAGCATAGGTTTCGCTGAGTGCGAGTTTTGCGCAACATTAGCAAGAGAAAAATCGGATGTCACATAAGCGTTCATGAGAGCTAAAAACGCAATCGAGATAAAAAAGAATTGTANTAACGCCGCTGTTTTACCAATAGCCATTAGCTGCCCGTCACGTCTAGCAGCCCCTATCATTGGCGCTGTGCCTTGGACGAGAGCAATGGTCAACGATATTATTAAGGCGATGTGNCCAATCTCTGAAATCAATCTCCACTCTCCTTCCATTGGCCCGACTTCTTTAATGCCTCAGCAACCTCCGGGGGCATATAGTTCTCATCGTGTTTTGCCAAAACCTCGTCCGCCACAAAACTCTCTGGGCTCTGCAGATAGCCTTGGACAATAACGCCCTGTCCCTCTCTAAACAAACTCGGAAGGATACCGGTGTATGTTACCGCAATGCTCTCAGAGAGATCTGTGATACGAAAACGGGTCGTAAGACCATCTCCCTCCGAGACCACACTTCCCTCTTGCACCAAGCCACCCACCCGAATTCTCTGTTCTGCCGCCAAGGGCTGCTTAGCGATCTCGCTAGGGCTATAGAAAAAAACTAAATTATCCTGAAAAGCAAAAATAACGAGACAGACTGCTAGGCCCAACGAAGTCATGCCTCCACCTACAAGATATAACCTCCGCCGTTTAGGGGTCATCATGGGCACCTGCCTCCCTCCTTGTTTGACTATGCTTGTCCCCTAACAGTTCTAACCGCTTTTCAACACTCCGTTTGCCAACAAGCATTACCAAAGCAAGGCCACCAAGGAGAATTGCCGCTGCAGAGTATGCCGACCAAATAAAAATTCCATCCCCACCCATCCAAAGATATTCATTCAGAGCTTCCAAGCTGAACTCCTTTCTCTGCCCGCATTCGATGGTCTGCTCTCACACGGGCTGCCATAATTTCTGTTCGAACCCCCAGTAGAAGAAATGTAATTAGGTAACACAAATAGGCTGCTGCCATGATCATCAGGGGCCACATCATAGACTCATGAATAGCGGGCGAAGACAACTTTGAAACGCTAGCTCCCTGGTGCAGGGTGCGTAAATCCAGAAGATCAACCGAAAATTTTATTATTGGAACAAATATGAACCCCACNATGGCAATTAGACCGGCAGCCCTCGCTCCTTTNGCCATATCATCAAAGGCACCATATAGAANCAAGTAACCGACAAACAAAAAAAACAAAATTAATACTGATGTCAAGCGAGCGTCCCAAACCCACCATGTGCCCCACGTTGGCTGCCCCCAGAGAGAGCCCGTTATCAAACAAATTAGCGTGAAGGAAGCGCCTATAGGAGCAACACTCCTAGCCATTACGTTAGCCAGAGGATGTCGCCAAATAAGCGCGGTGGCCGAGAAAGTAGCCATGAGAGTGTAACTCAATAAGGCCATCCAAGCGGCAGGGACGTGAACATACATAATACGGACCGTTTCACGTTGCTCGTAGTCCGGAGGTGAAACAAACAAAGCTAGATACAATCCTATCGGAAAGAGCAAACAGGTTAGGAGCCCTGCCACAGGAACAATCAGCGACGAAAGCCTNATAAACTGATTAGGGTTTCCATATCTATGTAGATTNATCATTTAATAATCACACCAAGCTACCGGCTTATTCTGCGGCTAGCCGTAAAGCCGCCGCCGCAACAAAAGGACAAATTACCAGGCATATCAAGAAAAAGGCTCCCAGTAATGCTATCAGTGGGGTGTAATTTAAGCCCACCAGAGCTAGGTCGATCGCGTTCGCACTCATTATCAAGATTGGAGTGAGCAATGGTAAAATCAAGAGCGCTACAAGCACTCCGCCTCGGCGGGCACCAATGGTCAGAGCAGCGCCCACGGAGCCCAGCAAGCTAATCGTTGGAGTTGAGATAACCAGTGTAATTATCATCACGGCAAATCCAGAAAGAGGTAGGTTCAGCAATATTCCCAAAATAGGAGCGACCATTATTAAGGGCAAGCCCGTGACCATCCAATGGGCGCAACACTTGGCTATCACAATAGTCTCCAGGGGAATAGGCGCTACGAGCANCAAATCCAGACTACCATCATCAGCGTCCGACTGAAACAGCTGGTCTAAGGACAACATAGCGGCTAGCAATGCCGCTACCCAAATGATACCTGGGGCTATCTTCCTGAGTGTATCGACCTCGGGCCCCACTCCAAGAGGGAATAGAACCACCGCCAAAACAAAAAACATTACAACTGAAAAAATATCACTGGAACTCCGCCAAGCCATTAACAAATCGCGCTGCACCAATATCCACCAAATTCTCATGCCGACCCCAATCCTAGGGAAATTGTCGCAGCTTCCTGTAGTTTTAACTCTCCATGAGTTGCCGCAACAACGACACCGCCCGTTGCCCGATGGGCCTCTATGGCATCGACCAAAGCTNCCACTGACTCCTCATCAAGGCCGATAGAGGGCTCGTCCAACAGCCATATTGGCCTCCAAACCGTCAATAAATTAGCTAATACTACCCGCCTCTTTTGACCCGAAGACAACAATCGACCCGGGACATCTCCAAGATTCTCCAGTCCAAAGGCCCTTAAAGCTGGCGTTATTTCCCCACCACCATGCAATTCCGCCCAAAATTTGATGTTTTCAAAGACACTAAAGACTGGTTTAAGGGGATTTAAGTGGCCAACATAGTGCATGGCCATCCTATAACCTTCTGCTCTATAAACCTTCTCGCCCTGACACTCCACGTAGCCTTCTGATGGACTTAGCAAGCCTGCAATCACTCGTAAGAGGCTACTCTTCCCGCTCCCATTAGGACCATTAAGTATTAGGGCTCCACCGGCCTCAATAGACCAATCCATCCCCTCAAAAAGCAAGGTATCACCCCGTCTAAGGCCAAGATTTACCGCGTTTAAAATTGTTTCNGGCTCCTGCTACCAAAATAATATGCTAAACTTTCCAAAGAGCATACCCGCTTAGCATAGTCCGTCTGGATGTGCTAGGCATGAAAACCAAGGGACAAAGCGGGATGGACAAAGACGAACTCAATATAAATATACGAAAATTCCTAAAGAAATTAGGCATAAAATCTCAACGAGAGATGGAGGAAGCTATCACTAAGGCTGTCAATTTAGGCGATCTCGAAGGCAATGAGCGATTAGCGGTTACCGCACGCATTTCCCTCGAAGGAACCGATATTGACTTTACGANTACTGAGGAAATTGCCTTAACTAAGTAGACCTTCATCCCTGCGATCCTTGCTGTTCCCCATACTCCAACTCTTTAACAGGAGGGCCGAACTGGAGCATATGTGGTTCTTTTAACCATTTCTTAAACTAGGAGTAGTCATCCATGACAATTGCTACGATTACGTTACCACGCTTAATGATGGTTGGGGGTGGTGCCCATAAAGAAATTGTAGTGTCTCTTAAAAAACTTGGTGTGGGGAAACCACTAATCGTCAGTGATCCATACATGGCCAAGTCAAATATATTGTCTAAAATTACCGACATACTAGATGGATCCCAAATTAAATGGAAATCTTTCGTAGACACCGTGCCTGATCCGACAACTGATGTAGTTGGCCGCGGATCCAAAATTCTAAGGGATGGCGACTTTGATAGCTTAATAGCTCTCGGTGGCGGGAGCCCCATTGACACCGCGAAAGCAATGGCGGTTCTAGCCACCCACGGAGGCAGTATGCGTGAATACAAGGTGCCCAACCAAGTGGATGAAACTAACTACCCCATCATTGCCATCCCAACCACCGCTGGGACCGGCTCTGAAGTCACGAGATTTACTGTTATAACAGATACAGAAACAGACGAAAAAATGCTATGCATGGGCCTGGCTTACGTCCCTCAGGCTGCACTGATTGANTATACCTTGACACTCTCCATGCCACTGCGCCTAACGGCCGATACTGGGATAGACACTCTCACGCATGCAATAGAAGCATACGTAAGCAAAAAGAATAATCCGTTTGCCGATAGTATGGCAAAATCATGTATGGAGCTGGTTTCGCGCCATTTACGAAACGCGTATAGAGACCCCCTGGATGCGGCAGCGCGAGAAGGGATGATGCTAGCTGCAACCCAGGGAGGCATGGCTTTCTCGAATTCTTCGGTCTGCATGGTTCACGGCATGAGCAGGCCTCTAGGGGCCCACTTTCACGTGCCACACGGCCTTTCCAATGCCATGTTACTACCTAGTGTAACAGCTTATTCCGCCCCCCAGGCAATAACACGTTATGCAGATTGCGCCAGAGCGATGAAAATAACTGAAAAANGCGACACTGACCCAATAGCAGTTGAAAAACTAATTGAGGAGCTTGAGTTACTTAATGTCGACCTAGAAGTCCCGAGCCCCAGCGAATATGGAATTGGCAACAATAAATACTTTAGTTTATTAGAAACCATGGCTGAACAAGCTTTGGAATCGGGATCGCCCAGCAATAATCCACGCGTTCCATCATCGGAAGATATCATTGCCATCTATGAGGGGCTCTGGAAGTAAATATTTTTGGGCTTGTTGACAGGTGTTCGAGCGGATGTTAGCCAGCTTATCCACCTCAGTTAATGGCGCCAGAAAAAGAGGGAAGAATAAGGCAATGCAAAGCTATGATGACGTTGAAGGCCTGATTTGGTTTGATGGCCAGATGGTACCCTGGCGTGAAACGAAAGTGCACGTTCTAACCCACGGCCTGCACTATGCCAGCGCCGTGTTTGAAGGTGTACGATCCTACAACGGAAGGATATTTAAGTTAGAGGAACANACNAAGCGCCTGTTTCACTCNGCAAGTACCTTAGGCTTTGAACTTCCCTTTTCAGAAGCAGACATTAATACTGCGAGTTACCAGGTACTAGAAGATAATAAGATAGCAGATGGTTACTTGCGCCCAGTCGCGTGGCGCGGCAGTGAAATGATGGGTGTTTCCGCCCAAGCCTGCTCTATTCACACAGCGATAGCTGCCTGGGAGTGGCCTTCTTATTTCACCCCTGANGCACGGCTAAAAGGCATCCGTCTACAATGGTCTAAATGGAAGCGCCCATCCCCCGAGACGATCCCAGCCAAAACAAAGGCCGCAGGATTGTACATGATTTGCACATTGAGCAAGCATGAAGCTGAAGCCGCCGGCTTCGATGATGCCCTGATGCTTGATTGGCGCGGGCGCCTAGCGGAGGCAACAGGTGCAAATATTTTCCTAGTAATGGATGGAGCCCTGCACACGCCAGCGGCTGATTGCTTTCTTGATGGTATAACGAGACGGACGGTAATAGATATCGCCAAGGCCCGCAATATTGACACCATAGAACGAATTATCATGCCTGAAGAGCTCTCTGAAGCAGATGAAGTTTTCGTGACTGGCACAGCAGCAGAGGTAACTCCCGTCCGACAAATCGGAGACGATTTACACTTCGAAGTTGGGCCAGTCAGCAAGCAGTTGATCAATGATTACACAGACATCATCAACAGCCAGTAGCTTCCCTCCTTTGAAAGGTTGGATCTAAAAGAATCTATTTGAAATTACACCCTCAAAGCATACCAGCAAGGAACCCTTTTCCAGCCTTCTCGATCGGCTAATCCCGCCATTTCAACTTGGCTTGATCATCGCTCTCACGAGCCTCAACCCAACCACCTGCCCGCTCATCTTCTTCATATTTCCAAAAAGGGGCATCTGTTTTAAGCCAATCAATCAAGAAATGGCACGCCTCCAATGCTGCATCCCTGTGGGCGGAGGCAGTAATTACTAAAACAATTTGTTCCCCAACTGCCAACTTCCCATAACGATGGACAATCAAAACATTAGCTAAGTCCCAGCGCGCTCTCGCCTTTTGCTCAATATCAGCTAATTTACGCTCCGTCATACCCGGATAATGCTCCAAAGTCATAAAACCNTCAGGGCCCGACCCAGTATCGCGCACTACACCAACAAAGCTGGCAAGCCCTCCAACAGCAAAATCCCCCTCACAAATCTCCGCTATTTCTGCACCAACATCAAATTTTCCCTGCTGAATACGAATCACGTACCACCACCCAGTCCGCCTGTTACCGGCGGGAAAAGCGCAACTTCATCGTCTGGAGCAAGCACATGGTCAAAAGTGACATACTCCTGATTGACCGCAACACGCACTACTGATCGGTCCTGCAGGGCGTCTCGATAAGCCGGCCCACGCTGACCAAGCCAATCCAGGAATTCACTCACAGTAGTTACCTCCTCCGGCAACTCCAACATCTCCTCACCAATTCCTATTTTGGTTCTAAGCCACGCAAAATACAAAACATTCATGAATTACAATCTTCCCATTCTTCTATTGCTCAGCCAAACTCGCCGAATGGCAGAAACTGTACCACGCTACCCTCAAGAAGATACTCCATTTCTTCTGGCAATTCGATTAGCCCGTCTGCCAACGAAATAGCCGACAGAATTCCTGCGCCCTGCTTGCCCGCTGGATAGGCCGCTAGCTCGCCCCCAGCCTCTTGATTAAGAACACATCTCAAATACTCACGCCGGTTTGGCTTTTTCTGGTAGGAAAAGCCAGCCACTACAGGATAAAGCCTCGGCGACAGACCCTCCGCTCCCGCTAATCGCATAATTAACTCTCTTCCAAATTGGAGAAAGGTAACAATAACAGCCGCTGGATTTCCCGGTAGCCCCAGATAGGGCACCACTCGACCTGCAACACCGATAGTGCCCAAGGCCAAGGGACGTCCCGGCTTAATAGCTAGCCGCCAAAAATCAATTCGGCCAATTTTTTCGATGGCAGCACGAATATGGTCTTCCTCACCAACAGAAACACCCCCCGAACTTACCAACACGTCATGAGACTGGGCGGCCTGAGCAATAGCTCCTCGACATTCCTCTAGTTTATCAGGCAAAATCCCAAGATCGGTAACTACACAGCCCAAAGACTTTAGAAAACCCCTTAAAACTATACGATTAGAATCATAGATTTGACCGGGGCCCAGAATTGATCCCGGCTCACAGACCTCATCACCGGTAGAAAACAAGGCAACCTTTAGTCTGGCATATATGCCTACGTCTCCAACTCCCACGGAGGTTATCAGTGCCTGATCAATTGCAGTTATTTTCCGCCCTGCTCTCAAAATAACAGCTCCTGCCAGAACATCTTCCCCCAGCGGCCGCACATTGGCACCTTTTGGAATACCCGGGGGGATCCAAACTCTATCGGCCGACCCGCGGCAATCTTCCTGCATTACTACAGTGTCTGGTCCGGCACCTTCCTCGCCCTCAGGGATCATGGCTCCAGTAAAAACACGAAGTGCCATCTGTCGTTTAGCTTGTTCCAAAAAGGGATGGCCAGCCGGAACTCTACCTTGCAACCTTAGCTCCGTTTCCCCTTTGGGATTGAGATCAGAGTGATACACAGCATATCCGTCAACCGCGGAGTTAGTATGAGGAGGAACATTGGCATTAGCCCTGACATCGCAGGCCAGTATTCTGCCTCTGGCCTCTCCCACCTCAATCCTTTCAATCGCACAAGTAACCTTCAAACGGGACCTGATTAGATCTAGCCCCTCTTCTAAACGCATTAGCTCACCGCCGTGAACAAAACAATCCTGACTAAGTTGGGTCATAATTTGGCACGACTATCTGATAACGGCTTACCACAAACCTTGCCAAGCCTTNGACATCATTAGGCCCAAAGACTTTTTGCTCACTGGATGGAAGNTCGTCATCTGTAACCACCGCCACAATCCTAGAATCTCCAGTGCAAAGNAGCGGCTTTCCTAACTGGGNTCGATACACCTCAATTTTCTCATGGCCACCAAATTTAAAACCTTCAACCAAGACCAAATCCACGTTCGACATCTTTTCTAACAGCTCCTCCAACGAGGGTTCATCCTCGCACCGCAACTCATGCATTAATGCCCATCTTTTGGCGGAACCCACGAGGACTTCACGAGCGCCAGCCGCCCGGTGCTTAAAAGAGTCCTTTCTTTTTTTATCGATATCAAATTCATGATGCGCATGCTTTATCGTGGAAACGCTTATACCATAACCAACAAGGACCCCAATCAACCGAGTTATCAGCGTGGTCTTCCCGCTACCGCTCCAACCAGCTACTCCAAGAACCTGCATTTAGGACCTGTTCTCTAGGCGTTGTTTTCCCGCAAAAGAGCGGACCTTAAAGCAATAGTCACAGCCTGTAACCAAGGTAAGCAAAGCTGCAAGCCAGAAAAGCGCCAATCCTATCAATTCTAACATGAGACGCGGCGGGTTTGGAAAATTCTCATTCCCTACCGCCAAAAGTACGGCTAAAGCGATAAATTGTAGTGTCGTCTTCCACTTGGCCAAGGAAGTTACCTCCAACTTCTGGCCAACTAAGGCCAGATATTCTCGCAATCCTGAAACNACTAACTCCCTACCTATAATAACGACAACCGGAACCAGGGGCGCTATCCCCTGCCACAAAAGTAATAACAAGACCGAGGCAATCATCAATTTATCCGCTATGGGATCGAGCATCCTTCCNAATTCGGACACCACATTGAACCGACGGGCCAAAGCCCCATCCAAGTAGTCTGTGAGACCAGCAACCACAAAAATAGAAAGAGCCAGCCAATTTGACCACCCAGAAGGCAACAAACAGGTGCAAAGTAAAATAGGCACAAACATCAGCCGCAATATAGTAAGACCATTAGGTAAGTCGCTAAGGTGCATTGTTCCCCATCTCACACATTAAATAATCTTAACATTCGCCCATGGTTAGTNGGCATGGAAAAAATCATAAATACGGCGGGCTGTCATCGCACTTACTCCTTCAACTTCCTGCAAATCATGCACTCCTGCATTGGCNACAGCTCTAACAGAACCAAATCGATTAAGAATAGCCCGCTTCCGTTTAGCCCCTATGCCTGCAATTTCATCCAACTCGGAATACCTAATTTCTTTGGAGCGGCGTGCTCGATGGCTTCCAATAGCAAACCGATGAGCCTCATCCCTTAGTCGCTGGATAAAATACAAAACGGGGTCATTTGGCGGCAACATAATAGGATTTCTATCCGGAAAGTATAGTCGCTCCCCTCCCGCATTACGATCGGGCCCTTTTGCCACACCCACCACCGGAACCTCGCTAATTCCCAGGTCGGCAAAAACCTTGCACGCCGAAGACACTTGCCCTGGCCCACCATCCAGCAAAACCACGTCAGGCCATGTTTCGCGATCCCGATAAGGGTTCTCGCTTAAAAGTCTCGTAAATCGACGGGTTAGTATTTGCCGCATCATCGCATAATCATCTTCATCCCGGACGCTTGATCCAATTCGGGTATCCGGAGCAGGCTTGATATTAAATTTTCTATACGCCGATTTTCTAAACCCTTCCGGCCCGGCAACCACCATGGCGCCCACCGCGCTTGCGCCGGATATATGACTATTGTCATAAATTTCCACCCGCTTGGGACTGTCTTGTAGACCAAGCAAGGCTCCCAACCCCTCTAATAACTTGTTTTGGGAAGCGCTTTCAGACAAACGACGCCCAAGAGCAGCTCTTGCATTTTCTATTGCACGAGAAACTAAGTCTCGTTTTTGCCCCCTGAGGGGTGCCTGTATAGTTACCCTCCCAGTGGAACGAAGGCTAAGTGCCTCCTTCACAATAGAAGTGTTGTCTATTTTGTGGCTCAGAAGCAACAGGCGGGGAGCCTCGCGAGACTCATAAAACTGGACAACAAAAGAAGACAAAATATCAGCAATTCCTAAGTCCTTATGGTGAGCCAAGAAGTATGCTCTATTACCAAAATTACTACCTCCCCTGAAAAAGAATACTTGGACACATGTTTGGCCACCTTGCTGTTCAGCAGCTATTACATCCGCATCCCCGATAGACTTAACGTTAATACCCTGGTGGGATTGAATGTAGGCAAGAGCCCGAATACGATCTCTCAACACAACAGCAGTTTCGAACTCAAGTTGCCGGCTAGCAACCTGCATTCGCTCAGCTAGATCTTTCCCGACCTTATCGCTTTCGCCTGAAAGAAACTGACGAGTTTCCTCAACCATTTTAGTATAGTCGTTCAGGGAAACATAATCGACACAGGGAGCAACGCAGCGTTTGATTTGATATTGTAAACAGGGCCGCGTCCGGCCCTTAAAAATACTGTCAGAACAAGTGCGGAGCGGGAAAGCTCTTTGCAAAGCATTTAAGGTCCTGTTTACCGCACCAGCCGATGCAAACGGACCAAAATATTCTCCNGCCCGGTTACGGGTACCCCGATGTTTCTCTAGTCGGGGCCAACTATGGTCAGCGGGCAGAAAAATATAGGGATGGCTCTTATCATCGCGCAGAACTACGTTGTACCTTGGCCGCCACTTTTTAATCAGGTTTGCTTCAAGTAGTAAGGCTTCGGCTTCGGTTTGTGTGATGATTATTTCTAGGCCCGCAGTCTGAGCAATCATCTTTATTATGCGTCCATCGTGACCGGTCGCCCTCGCATAGGCAGAAACCCTTTTCCTCAGATTTTTTGCTTTCCCAACATACAAAACATCCCCGTTGGTATTTAACATCCTATAAACACCAGGATGAGTAGAGAGCGTTTTCGCTGCTCTTCGGATTACAGCTACACCAGGCTCAGCAGCCAAGCCATCCGGCTCATGGACCTCTACCTGATAACCAATCTCCGAAACCATCTTTTATTTCTCCTATCCCTCTAAACCTGAAAATCACTCTGACACACCCGTAGCAGACACACTTTTCCCTAGTGATTTTTACGTTAGCAAGGTTTGCCGCACAATATCCACCAAACTTGTGGGAAACTATGTGGAAAACTAACCACACTGTGGCGCCCGATGACTGACTCCGTCCCTTCAGCATGTTTGCCTAAAAAATAGGCAAAATATGTAAGTTGTTGAAAAGGCGGGATTATGGCTAGCCTATCTATTTTATGATGGAAGCCCCAAAACTTACTACCAAACAGTAACCTAAAAGCTAGATCGCAATAGCTAGTTGTGAACAAATTCGTTTGCACCAGCAGCTTAACGGGCGAAAACCACCCATCCGTGGACAAAAATAGGAGCCCTTAGCCCCCCTCAGCAACGCACACGACCTCNGTCCCCACTGTGGCACTTCCGCTGAGAACATCAAGCTTTTCCACCAAAACTTTTACCCGCGCCACTCGCTCATCTACCAGGCAATCTTCGGCAATCCGTGAAGCCAGGGTTTCCACCAAATTTATATGGCCGGAGGAACTAATCTTCTTCACAGCCTCCACAACATCATCATAACTCAGGACGGCCCCGATAGAATCCAAATTCGGACTGAACACGGCAGCCATATCAACTTCCACACTTACCCGAACTCGCTGGGGCGCATCTCTTTCGTGCCTATGGACCCCAATACTACACGGGACGACTAGGTCNCGAACAAAAAGACGTTGGGAGGACAACTTTGCCATCACAACCTACGCACTCCTAACAAAAATATGAAAGTCTATTAATGTCAATATTTCGGACCTGATCATTCGTCATCTCCGCTGAGAGCACCAGCTTGAGACCAACCCAGGTGCTGCCCACCATCTAATGCGACCATCTGTCCTGTCATTGCCTGGGCACCAAGTATATAAAGTGCGGCCTCTCCTATTTCCTCTACAGCCGTTGGCCTTTGCAAGGGCACTGCTTGCCACTGGGATTTAAATTTCGCCGTCGTTTGACGCTTGCTAGGCAAAGTTGGCCCAGGACCAATGGCATTAACTCGTATACGGGGTGCCAGCGCCAAAGCTAAGGTTTGAGTCATCGTCCACAACCCAGACTTACTTAAGGTATAAGAAACAAAATGAGGAGTGAGGTTCCACACACGCTGGTCGACTATATTAATGACATTCCCTTTTTCTTTATTTGAAAGGCCACGTGCCATAGCTTGAGTTAGCAAAAGTGGAGCAGTCAAGTTTACGGCAAGGTGAGATTCCCAACTGATATGATCTAGGGTATCCAGTTCATCCCTCTCGAATACGGCCGCATTATTAATAAGACAATCTACTAACCCNAGCGTGCCACTTATCTTCGGCAAAATAGCCTGTAACTGGTATGGATTACTCAAATCAGCCTGAATTGCTACTGCTCCAGCGCCACACCGCTTAATCTCAGCAACCAAACCTTCAGCTGATTTCCTAGATTTGTGATAGTGGACAGCCACGTTCCAACCCGCTGCCCCCAGCGCACTAGCAATCGCCCTACCTATTCTGTTGCCTGCACCCGTAACTAACGCCGTTTTTGCCATAAACGTTTCCCTTGGCTTAACACCTCTTGCCAACACTCACAAGCTAGCCGCCTCTTTCCGGGCCAGATCAACTGCAAGGCTCTAGCCACTACCATATTTAACACCCAAGTCGACTGCCTCAAGCTGCCTTATCTCATCTCTTAGCCGAGCCGCTTCCTCGAACTCCAAATTGGATGCAGCTTCCTGCATTCTTTTCCTCAGCACCTTCAAATGGGNCCCTAGATTCTCCCCTATTCTATCCCCTAATCCAGGCTTTCCTGTATCTACCGTAATATAATCCCCTTCGCTAACCGCTTGCATTATATCGCCGACAGACTTATCTATGCTCCTAGGGATAATATCATGGTCCATGTTGTACTTCTCTTGCTTTAGCCGCCGCCTATTAGTTTCATCCATAGCAGACTGCATGGACTTTGTCTTTTTGTCTGCATATAAAATACAGCGGCCTTCGACGTTCCGCGCAGCCCGGCCAATTGTTTGAATGAGCGAAGTTCGGGAGCGCAGAAAGCCCTCCTTATCAGCATCAAGAATGGCTACCAACATACACTCCGGTATGTCTAGGCCTTCCCTCAAAAGGTTGATACCTACTAGAATATCAAACTCACCCAAACGTAGGTCGCGAATTATTTCGATCCGCTCTAGTGTGTCTATATCTGAGTGCAAATAACGCACTCTTAGCCCGTTTTCCCCTAGATACTCCGTCAGATCTTCCGCCATCCTTTTGGTAAGCGTCGTCACAAGCACTCGGCCACCNAAGGCAACAGATTGCCTACATTCCTCTAGCAAGTCATCCACCTGAGATGNAGCCGGCCGGACATCACAAACCGGATCTAACAAACCCGTCGGCCTGATCACCTGCTCTACAAAAATTCCTTCTGTCCGATTTAATTCCCATGGCCCAGGCGTGGCGGAAACGAAAATTGTTTGGGGCCTCATCGAATCCCATTCTTCAAATTTCAATGGCCGATTATCCACACACGAAGGAAGACGAAATCCAAATTCAGAAAGCGTGGATTTCCTCCGAAAGTCTCCCCGATACATACCTCCTAATTGAGGCACGGTGACATGGCTCTCGTCCACGATAACTAATGCATTAGTAGGAAGATATTCAAACAGAGTTGGCGGAGGTTCTCCTGGTCGCCTGCCCGTCAAGTAACGAGAATAATTTTCTATACCTGAACAAGTGCCGGCGGTCTCCATCATTTCCATATCTAAGGAGGTGCGTTCCTCCAACCTTTGAGCTTCAAGCAGCTTCCCAGCATTCCTTAGTTCCTCTAATCGTTCCTTAAGCTCATGAGCAATGCCCTTAATGGCCTGCTTTAGAGTAGGACCAGGNGTAACATAATGACTATTCGCATATATCCGCACAGAATCTAAGCTATCAGATTGCGTCCCTGTTAGTGGGTCTATCTCGTCTATAGCCTCAATTTCATCTCCAAATAAAGACACTCGCCAGGCTCGATCTTCATAGTGGGCAGGGAAAATCTCT
This sequence comes from Rhodospirillaceae bacterium, assembly GCA_002728255.1. Lineage (NCBI taxonomy): Bacteria > Pseudomonadati > Pseudomonadota > Alphaproteobacteria > Rhodospirillales > Rhodospirillaceae > Rhodospirillaceae bacterium. The sequence goes on from PBWV01000034.1 coordinate 25,122, forward strand.
ATACTATCGCCTCTAACACGAAATAGGCCTCTGCCAAAAGCAGTGTCATTACGTTTGTATTGGAGCTCCACAAATTTCCGCAATAGTTGGCCACGATCAACTCTATCACCAACCCTCAAGTCGACCACCATCTGAGAGTACGTCTCGACTGANCCAATTCCATAAATGCAAGATACACTTGCGACGATTATTACATCATCCTTCTCCAACAAAGCCCGCGTGGCTGAATGTCGCATCCTATCGATCTGGTCATTGATAGAAGCATCCTTCTCTATGTACGTGTCGGAACGAGGAACATAGGCCTCAGGTTGATAGTAATCATAATAGGAAACAAAATACTCAACGGCATTGCTTGGGAAAAAAGATGCCATCTCGCCGTAAAGTTGCGCNGCCAGCGTCTTATTTGGAGCAAGTATCAAACAAGGCCTTTGGGTTTTCTGTATCACCTCGGCCATAGTAAATGTCTTACCTGATCCGGTGACCCCCAAAAGAACTTGGTCTCTCTCCCCATGTTCGAGCCCATTCAGNATTGCTGAAATTGCCTCGGGCTGATCTCCGGCTGGCTTGAAAGGGGCTTGGATTTGAAATTTTTTTTCCAAGNACTAGCTAATCAGACTCTCTCTAGCCAAGAACACTAGAGTAAAAGGAAATGCCCCCCACCAAAATTCCCCTACAGTGCTAATCGAGGGTGTCGAACTCTCACCAAAAGAACGTCTCATTATCTACCCCATCCCTTGGACTCGGCATACTCACGAATTCTATGCATTGCCCGCGTGATATTTTCTGCACTATTAGCGTAAGAGAACCTCATATAACCCTCACCAAAAGAACCAAAGCTTGTCCCGGCAACTGCTGCGACGCCGAGGTCTTCCAATAATATACTTTCCATTTCCTTAGAGGAGACCCCAGTCTTGGTGATATTAGGCATAGTATAAAATGCCCCACTTGGGACAATTGAGCTAACACCAGGAATCGTATTAGTCTCGTTAACTATGAGGCTTCTGCGATCCTTAAATGCCTGAATCATTTCGTTCACAAATTCCTGCGAACCTTCTAGAGCCGCAATGGCTGCATATTGAGTCGCCGCACTAGTGCAGGACACCGAATTGATATTGAGTCTCGTAACCAAGTCAGCCAAACTCTCGGGCCAAACACCATAGCCGATGCGCCAACCTGTCATTGCATAAGTCTTGCTCCAGCCGTCCAGCAAAATCAACCTATTCCGAAGGGATTCATACTCCAACATAGAGACAAACTCCGTCCCGTCATACAACAACCGTGAGTATATTTCATCAGATAAGATGNCGACATCTGGATACGACTCCAANCCCTCCACTAGTCGGTCAAATTCTCNTCTCGGGANAACACCCCCGGTGGGATTTGCCGGGCTATTCAGAATTAAGAGCCGGGTCTTAGAATTAANNTNNTCTANGACTTCGTCNGCATCNAAGGCAAAATTATTTTGCTCGNTCAGCCGAATAGGGACTGCTTTTGCTCCAGAATAATTAATAACCGANTCGTAAATGGGGAAACCAGGATTTGGATACATAATTTCTGCCCCCGCCTCGCCGAACAACAGAATTGCATACCACATGGTCACCTTTCCCCCCGGAACAATGACTACATGACCNGGATCAACTTGGACGCCTCTATTCTTAAAGATGTCTTTNGCAACCGCCTCCCGCAATGGGAGAATTCCGTTACCCGGGGTATATCCATGGTGACCATCGGCTANGGCTTTCTGGGCCGCCTCTACAATNTGGTCAGGAGTTCGGAAATCTGGCTGCCCAATCCCAAGATTTATAATATCTCGCCCTTGGGCCTCGAGCTCTTTTGCTCGAGCCAAAAGCTCAAAAGCACTCTCTGTTCCTAGGCGTGCCAACCCTCCTGATAACNGCAAAGCTANCTCCTATTCAAAATACCAACAAAATCCGACTATGCNNAAACAAAGGTTAAACTGCAATCGGTATGACTTCTTTTAACATTGCACATAGCAACCGATACAGCGTAGCTTATCGTACCACCAATAAGAACCAATGAAAGCCAACATGCCTATGCTCGCCGAAAAATTAGATCGTATTAAACCNTCACCGACAATGGCTGTAACGGCCCGCGCGCACGAGCTCAAAGAAGCCGGCGAAGACGTGATAGGACTCGGGGCGGGAGAGCCCGACTTTGATACCCCTGAACACATAAAAGAAGCGGCGATAAAAGCAATGCGAGACGGCCAAACAAAATATACTAAGGTCGACGGAACTCAGCAACTTCGCGAAGCAATCTGTCAGAAATTTAGCCGCGACAATGGCCTATCCTATACTCCTGAACAAATAAATGTCGGAGTCGGCGGCAAGCATGTGATGTATAATGCACTTATGGCGACCCTTAATCCAGGGGACGAAGTCATTATTCCCGCCCCCTTCTGGGTCTCTTATCCAGATATGGTCCTCTTGTCTGGTGGCACCCCCGTAGTGGTACCAACAACCGAAACTGATGGCTTTCGTCTAACTCCCGATGCTCTCGAGCAAGCCATCACCCCAAGAACCAAATGGCTGATCCTCAATTCCCCGGGGAACCCCTCTGGGACCGCATACGAAGAAAAAGAGCTCATTGCTATTACGGAGATCCTCCTCCGTAATCCACATGTCTGGCTCCTATCCGATGATATTTACGAAAAAATTGTTTATGACCAATTTCGCTTCACTACACCGGCCCAAATCACCCCTGAGCTACTACCCAGAACTTTAACCGTTAATGGGGTATCAAAAGCATACGCAATGACCGGTTGGCGTATTGGTTTTGCGGGTGGACCTCCTAATCTGATTAAAGCAATGGCGAAGATCCAGTCACAAAGCACATCTAACCCCTGCTCTATTTCTCAAGCAGCGGCCGTGGCAGCCCTAAATGGCGACCAGTCCTTTCTAACGGCCCGAAATGCTGCCTTCAAAAAACGCCGTGATATGGTAGTCGAAGCCCTAAATAAAATTGAGGGAATCAGTTGCCGGAAGCCAGAGGGCGCATTTTATGTTTACCCGAGCTGCGCTGGCCTGCTAGGCAAAACTACTCTGTCGGGAAGCGACATTGAGAACGATGAAGACTTTGCCAAATACCTTCTCGAGTCAGTTGGTGTCGCGGTGGTATTTGGTGAAGCGTTTGGCCTTGGCCCACATTTTCGTATTTCTTATGCTACCTCTGACGCCGCCCTCGAAGATGCATGCCAGCGGATCCATCAAGCCTGCAACGGGTTAGCATAGAATATGGACCAGGATTCATTACAGCCAATAGCTTATTCAGCTTGTCCGCATGACTGCCCCAGCACGTGCGCACTCGAAGTCGACCTCCTCAGCCCACAACGCATAGGCCGGGTTCGGGGAGCAAGAGCTAATAGTTACACAGACGGAGTGGTCTGCGCGAAAGTGGCACGCTACGCGGAACGCACTCATCATCCGGATAGATTGACAAATCCAATGCGCCGAATCGGTGAAAAGGGAAATGGAGAATTCAAGTCTATTCCCTGGGATGATGCTCTGGATGAGGTTGCCAATGCATTTATAAAAACCACACAACAGCACGGAAGCGAGAGTGTCTGGCCGTATTTCTACGCAGGGACCATGGGCTTATTGCAAAGAGATGGGATAAATAGGCTCCGCCACGCCATGCAATATTCCGGCCAGCATAGTACCATTTGTGTAACCCTTGTCCGTGCCGGCTGGCATGCTGGGGTGGGATCATTTAGAGGCCCAGATCCTCGGGAAATGGCCGTATCCGATCTGATCGTGTCATGGGGAGGCAACCCTGCCTCGACCCAAGTTAACGTAATGACGCACATTCAGAAGGCCCGAAAATCTCGGAATGCCAAGTTGGTCGTTGTTGACCCATACCGGACCCGTACGGCTCAAGTGGCTGATCTCCACCTAGCGCTCCGTCCGGGAACAGACGGAGCACTAGCTTGTGGCCTAATGCATATTCTCTTTCGAGATGGCTACGCTGATCGTGCCTATTTGGGCAAATACAGCGACTGTCCTGAACGGCTTGAGAAACACCTTAAGACACGAACTCCGGAATGGGCTGCCCAAATTACTGGCCTGTCCGTTTCCGAAATTGAAGAATTTGCAAAAATGTATGGGGAAACTAAACGTAGTTTTATTAGAGTTGGATATGGTTTTTCACGGTCAAGAAATGGGGCAGTCAATACCCACGCCGTCTCCTGCCTCCCAACTGTAACGGGTGCCTGGACGGAACCAGGTGGCGGCGCCTTCTATACCAACGGGGACATTTATCACTGGGACAAAACCCTAATAGAGGGTTTGGATAAATATGATCCTTCTATTCGTATGTTGGATCAGTGCAGGATTGGGCCAATATTAACTGGAGACAAAGCTGATCTTGGCGATGGCCCGCCCGTCAATGCCATGTTGATTCAAAATACTAATCCGGCAGTCGTAGCTCCTGAAACCAATAAAGTGTTGCAGGGACTTAGAAGAAATGACCTCTTTTTCTGCGTTCATGAACAATTTATGACTGACACCGCATTATTTGCAGACATACTTTTACCCGCAACAACTTTTGTGGAACACAACGACATATATCAAGGGGGAGGCCATCAGCATATTATGCTGGGGCCACGTTTGGTTGACCCTGTCGGTCAATCCCGCTCCAATCACCATGTCTTGTGCGACCTGGCAAAACGCCTAGGAGCTAACCACCGGGGCTTTGACATGACGGAGGAAGAAATAATTAATGAAACACTCCTAGCTTCTGGTTGGGGTAGCCTCGAGCAACTTCGAGTCAATCACTGGATTGATTGCCAGCCTAGTTTCGACGAATCCCATTTTTTAGAGGGCTTTTCTCATAAGGAAGGACGCTTTCGATTTGCCCCAAATTGGAGTGAGGAAGGGCCAAACTATAACCAACTTCCCCCACTCCCTGACCATATCGACTTGATTGAAAAAGCAGATGAAACTCATCCTTTCCGTCTCGTGACAGCCCCATCTCATAATTACTTGAATACCTCTTTTACTGAGACGACGACATCTATAAAGAAAGAAAACCGGCCAACTGTAAAGCTCTGTGCTGAAGATGCAGCGGCCAACAATTTCCACGATGAGGACAAAGTAAAAATTGGTAATCATCGAGGTGAAATTTTAGTTCATGTGGAAATAAGTAAGAAACAGCAACCGGGAGTGGCCATTATTGAAGGTATCTGGCCAAATAGGGCCTTCGAAAATGGAATCGGAGTTAACTCCCTGATCGGAGCAGATGCCGGGCCGCCAAACGGCGGAGGAGTTTTCCACGATGCCGCTGTTTGGATCAAACCCGCCTAAACACCTAGTTGATTTTCTCTAGTCAATGACTCACATCAGCTCAAAAACTATAGGCAAAGCAAATAAAACTGGGCTTGCAAAGCAAGCCACCTTGAGCCGCCGCCAGGCCTTAGCTGGTGGTTTAGCCCTGGCGGCCGCATCGACCTCCCTACCAGCAGCACTCTCTGAAGATACAAATATTAATCCAGGCATACCGCCTGAGGCATTTTCGTCGGTTCCCCGCAATTCTGTTTATACCTTGGACCGCCCTCTAACCTCCAACAAACTCGTAACCACCTACAATAATTTTTTCGAGTTTGGCTCCCATAAAAAGATATGGAAAGCTGCTCAACAATTACCTCTGAATCCTTGGCCCGTGCGCATTACTGGACTAGTAAAAACGGAAAAAACAATTGATCCCTCTGATCTATTAGAAATGTTCACACTGGAAGAGCGGTGGCTTCGACATCGCTGCGTCGAAACCTGGTCCATGGCTGTCCCCTGGATAGGATTTCCCATAAAGTCGCTGGTCGACTTTGCTGAACCTTTAGAACACGCCAAATACCTAAAAATGACTAGCTTCCTGATGCCCAAGTTTGCGCCAGGACAACGTCAACACTGGTTGCCATGGCCGTACACGGAAAGCATAACCATCGCAGAGGCGAAAAACCCCCTGGCCATGATAGCTATGGGAATGTTCAAGAAACCCCTACCTCCCCAGAATGGTGCTCCATTAAGGTTGGTTGTCCCATGGAAGTACGGGTTCAAGTCGATTAAGTCCATCCAGGAGTTTAGTTTTGTTGCTGACCGCCCAAAAAGCTTTTGGGAAGACTTAGCCGGCGAAGAGTACGGATTTTGGGCCAATGTAAACCCTCAGGTTGCACACCCTAGATGGAGCCAGCAAACAGAACAGCCTCTAGGCACGAAAGCGCCTGTCGCAACACTGATGTACAACGGATACAACGAATTTGTTGCGTCTCTCTATAAAGACCTACAGCACGAAAACCTCTACAGATAGCCCCGTCTGCTGCTGATGAATTATCTTAAAGACTATGCCTTGGTGATTTTCGACTGCGATGGCGTGCTCGTTGACTCTGAGAGCATTGCGAACAAAATTTTGGCCCAGTCCCTCACCCAGGAAGGATACATGTGCTCTTTTCAAGAGGCTGTCACAAAGTTTGTTGGCCGAGACCTTAACTCTATACAACGAGAGGTGGAAAAAGAGTTAGGTAGACCACTCGACCCAAATTTCCAGACTAAGCTTCAACAGAAAACAACACACTCATTCAAAAAAGAATTGAAGCCTATTGAAGGAATCAAAACAGCTCTCAAAGCAATCCGCACCTTGAAATGTGTAGCATCCTCAGGGAGTCAACAAAAAATTCGGTTATCATTAACTCTTACTAACTTGTCTGATTTCTTTTTGCCAGAAACTATTTTTAGTGCGTCAGAGGTTCATAATGGGAAGCCAGCACCTGATTTATTTCTTCATGCTGCGGCCAAAATGGGCGTCAGTCCCTCGCGCAGCATTGTAATTGAGGATAGCGTCCCAGGTGTTACAGCAGCTCATGCAGCTGGCATGCCCGTCTTCGGTTTTGCAGGCGGACAACATGTTAGACCTACTCATTCCGAAAACCTTTCAAAGGCGGGGGCTATTGTTTTCAAATGCATGGCTTCCCTCCCTCGTCATTTACAAGACGTGGACCCCCTCCGAATGCGAGGAACTGTTCTTTACAGTTAAAACCAATCTGCAAACTTGCCAGGAACTAAAAAGAAGTCTCGGAGACTTTTCGAAGCAGAAATTCCCGGAATACTCCTATCCTTTGTGAATTTTTTAACTCGGCTGGATACACAAAGTAACAATCCGCCGCCGGGGTCTCTATCCGATCTAGTATACGAACCAAGTTTGTTTTACCCTCTCCTAAAAATGAGGGAAGAGCTGCAATTCCAGCCCCATTCTCTGTCGATCGTAGCATTCCATACACATTATTTACGGTTAAAGCTGGCTCAAACTTTCCTGCCGCAGAAACTATTTCATCAACTAACCAGTTGTGACCCTCAAAAGGAGAGGGCATCTCAGAGCCAAAACTAATAACACGATGGTTCGCTAGTTGGGCCACACTTCTGGGAGTCCCAAACGCATTAAGGTAGGCAGGAGCCGCATAAATCCCAAAATGCCCCGTAAATAGGTGCCGCTGTATCAGGTCAGGCTGGGTCGGTGGGGTGACCCTGATAGCGGCATCAGCCTCCCGCATTGTTAAATCTAGTTCCACATCGGTGACAAAAAGACTTATGGAAATATCTGGGTATCTATCCAAAAATTCCCCTATATGTTCCGTTAGCCAGAGTGAGCCAAACCCTACCGTGGTTGTTATTTTCAGCGGACCTGTTGGTCTCTCCCTGATTTCAAGAAGGCGAGCCTCCGTCATAGATAGCTTAGCATAAATATCTCGGGCGGTTTGGTAGAGCTCCTCCCCCTGTTCAGTCAACAGCAATCCTCTAGCATGTCTGTGAAAGAGGGGTAGATTTAAGGCCTCTTCAAGACTTCGTATTTGTCTACTTACCGCCGACTGGCTGAGATTTAAAATCCTACCAGCCCCGGTGAAACTCCCGTTCTTAGCGACCACATGGAATGTCCTCAGTTTGTCCCAGTTCATTTAACGGTACCTGCTCCAATTCGCTGTATACAGCTCCGCCGAACATGTTTCACGATACTGTCGAATCACCGTCATCCGCCAGAAATTTTTCGGCATCCAAGGCAGCCATGCACCCAGAGCCAGCAGCTGTGACCGCCTGACGATAAATCTTGTCTTGCACATCGCCCGCAGCAAATACACCCGGTATATTAGTTTTAGTAGTATCAGGGGCGGTCACAATATAGCCCTCTTCATCCATGCCTAGCTGACCCTCAAATAATTGGGTATTAGGAGTGTGCCCAATGGCCACAAAAAGACCATCAATGGAAACGTCTCTCCGTGACCCGCCAGCAACACTCTTCAGACGAAGACCGGTCACACTCTTGGGGTTAGAATGGCCAACCACTTCCTCCACTTCGTGATCCCAAATTATCTCTACAGCTTTGTTTGCAAACAACCGGTCCTGTAGAAGCTTTTCTGCCCGTAGTTTATCTCGACGGTGTATTAACCAAACCTTAGACGCAAAATTCGTTAAAAACAGCGCTTCTTCGACTGCAGTATTTCCACCCCCCACAACTGCAACGGTCTTACCCCTAAAGAAAAATCCATCGCACGTGGCACAAGCAGAAACCCCGAAACCCTTAAATGACTCTTCGCTTTCCAAGCCCAACCACCTGGCCTGTGCGCCGGTCGAGATTATTAGAGTCTCACCCTCAAAAACCTGCCCGCTGTCCCCCACACACACCCAAGGACGTTTACTAAGGTCCACGGACTCCACAATATCCGAAAACATTTCTGTTCCAACTGATTCTGCCTGAGCTCTCATTTGTTCCATTAGCCAAGGCCCTTGGATGACTTCGGCGAAACCTGGATAGTTCTCCACATCAGTTGTAATTGTCATTTGCCCGCCTGGTTGAATACCATGGATTAATACCGGTTCAAGATTTGCCCGCGACGCATAAACAGCAGCCGTAAGACCAGCTGGCCCCGATCCAAGAATTAGAACTCTACTTTTTTTCTTTGTTACCATAAAACACACTTAACCCCGATTTCGCTCCAGTCACCGGCACTGCCAGGCCATTGCTGTGACAAACAGCAATCTTGCCCTCACAGCATAATGCGACTTATTCGCATTGCGGCTGCGTCGCATAGTTACCCGCCTCCTGCCATTATAAGAGATAGAGGACCGCTGTTAACCNACAGCGTCCCTTGANAGCCCGAATCGGGCCGGGTGTTGCAAAATGTCCCAACAAACAAAAATACATTTTCGGGCGGCCCCTTATCTTTAGTGTATCCACTACCGAACAACAGTGTAACCCACCAGCAATGGTACTGGCCCACCATCATAGAACTAGATGTTGTGTAATTACTAGCAATTGTAACACTGGTTAAAGAAAATATATTCANCGTTACCACAGCCTTTCAAATATTACATAAAAAAATATATTGCTCTAGAAACCCCTAAAACGTAGATTTCATTTCTAAAACTATCCCATGGACTAATTGAAAAATGCTTGATCGAGCCACACTCCCACGAAAACGGCGGCTTTTTAGGAGGCGCCGCAATGGAATGAAGAACCGGTTGCCTCTGGTCGCCCTGGCCGCTTGTCTCTCGGTAGCATTGGCAATCGGATTGATACTAGCAGGAAACGATTATCGGGCCGGGCTGGGGCACGCCGGCAAGCACACGGGCAACGTTAANGNAGGNAGCTGAAAACTTGAGCCATCCCCCAGATAGCCAGGAGTTTCCGAAAATAGCCGGGCATTGGGCTTGACCTTAGGGATCCGCCACTAAAAAATGACCCGATGCCCGATGTTAATAATTCTTCTTCCTTTAATGGGAATTCCTACTGGGCTGAGCTAACAACTCAGTCTTTTGCCTCCATCAATACAGAGTCAACCATTGCCCTGCTTCCCGTTGCCGCAATCGAGCAACACGGACCTCATCTTCCATTGGATACTGATGTACAGATATGTAGAGGCCTAGTTAAGCAACTGATGGCCAACACCGCCACAGAGCATCAACTTATCGCATTGCCATTGATGGAGATTGGTGAAAGCTCAGAGCATAGCGATTTTGCCGGGACTTTGAGTTGCCCACCCGAACACCTAATGTCTATGTGGACGTCCTTGGGGAAACAAGCACACAAGGTTGGAATAAAAAAACTTTTGATTCTTAANACCCATGGCGGACAACCAACTATCGTCGATCTTGTAGCCCAGCGGCTCCGCACAGAGAATCGCATGTTGGCCGTCAGTGTTAATAGTTTCCGTCTTGGGATACCAGATGGCTTGTTTGATCCGCAAGAAATTACAAATGGCATCCACGCCGGAGAAATAGAAACCTCCATGATGCTATACCTGAACCCGAGCTCGGTAAGAATGGAACTATCAGAAAACTTTATATCAACCTCACCACTCACAAACGGGAAGCACCCGCATATTGGCCTAAGCGGATTTGCGCGTACCGCCTGGCAGGCTCAAGATTTGACCCTCCATGGTGCTATAGGTAACGCTTCAAACGCGGACCCTGAAAGAGGGGCACTACTTATTGAGCATATGGTAAATAAGATACTCCAGGTTCTATGCGATATGGCTCGTTTCCCATTATCCAGCCTAGAAAATGCGAGAACCTGATTTAATTGATATAGATACTGTATGGCGCGCCTTGCTGAATTGCAGGCTTGGGGTATCCAGCCAAGAAGTAAGATTTAACTCCGATGGAACATACAGAATTTCCGGAGAAATTACTCGCGATGCNCAAGAATTACTAGACCTCTACTGTCCCTTTGCTACAAAAGACCAGCATATTGTTACAGCTCATCTAGGGCAAAGCATGGACGGCTTCATAGCGACGACAAATGGTCAGTCACACTATATAAACGGCCAGAAAAATATTGTTCACCTACACAGAATGCGCGCTCTTACGGATGCGGTATTGGTAGGAAGCAATACTGTACGAAATGATAACCCGCAACTAACCACAAGATTAGTGGATGGCCCAAATCCTGTTCGCGTTGTAATTGATCCAAACCTTCGGCTCAGCTCAAAGCATCATATCTTTGCCCAGCCAGATGCTCCCACCCTAGTTCTTTGTGGAGAGGATATCGGCAACAAGGATCGACATTCTGCTCCCCACGTCGAAATACTCCCTCTCCCTATGGCCGACGGAAAGATGAGGCCAAGCGACTGCTGCCAAATTCTAACCTCAAGGGGGTTGAAAAATTTATTGATTGAGGGTGGTGGCAAAACCGTCTCCCAGTTCGTTAACGCGGGGACCGTACACTACCTCCAAATTGCCCTTGCTCCCATTTTTCTCGGAGAAGGAAAGAGAGGGCTTCAAATCCCAGAAATCTCGGGTCCCAACGCCGCCNCCCGTTTGAAGACACTAAAATATCATATGGGAGACGATGTCCTCTATCACTGGCGACTTACAAATCATCTAACAGAGCGATAGCCCCTCATACAGGTTCGGGAGGCACAACCCAAATATCTTGATGACCCACTTTAAGCTGCGATTTGCCCTCCACAATTACAGCCAAATGAAATTCATTCCATTCCTTAATCTTCCAAGCCGGCCAACTACTCTTTTGGTCCAGTAACTTCACCCATTGAAGCAGAAGAGCCTTCTGCAACTGCCAATCCTTGGAATCCAATACCCAAGGGCTGGATCCCGTCTTAACAACAAAGCCGCTGGAGACAAAAGAATTATTAATTGCCTGAAAAGCGTCTGGCCCTAGAGCAGGTCCCATACCCTTGTCTCGTCGCTGGTCATTATTCAATAATTGCAAAAACTCTCCGTCAAACGAGTGCTTGGGGCTCCACTCGATGAGACCATTATAGGTGAGGCACCCATAAAAGCTCGTTCGTGCTTTTTTACAAAAAGCCACCAACTGCTCGATCCAACTCAAAGAAACTAGATCTATAAATGCGGAAGCAGTTATAAGATCAGCAGAAGGATCAATCGGAAAATCAGGGAAGCCCCTCGCAAAATCCCATATCTCTGTATCTACGCGATACTCCCTTACCATGTTACTTGCATACCATCCCCCCACCTTCGACTGAACAATAAGCTCATGCTGCCCCGCCCATTTCGTCAAACGAGTCTCCGCCTGTTCCAAAAGGCTCGATGAATAATCCACCAGGCGCCAAGTTTGACGGTTCCCCAGCCTTGGAGCCAAATATCGGAAAAGACTCCCCGTTCCAGCCCCAAGATCGATCAAATGAATATCTGCCAATTCATCCACGTAGGCACTCAAGGCGGTTACCACGTCGACATTCCGTGCACGAGCATCAGCTCCTTCGCGTACATCTAACCAACTAGATAAAAATTCATTCATCAAAAACTATTCGCCGTATCTCTCCTACAAAACGCGAAGTTGCAAATTGCCAACTCTTTTGTTTGCTACTTGCTCCACGAGCCCCTGCAAGAAGTTTAGTTCGAACTCTTGGTTCATCCATGAATCTCCCAACCGCACAAGACAACGCGCGTGCATCGCCAGGCCGAACCAGAAGACTAGCTGACCGAGGAACAGTAGACGGGATGGCACCACCAGTAGTAGAAACAACAGGTATACCCCAAGAAATAGCCTCAGACAGGGCCATACCATAACCCTCATAATGAGAGGCTAAGACAAATAAGTTAGCCTTCTGGTAATGTACCTGAAGATGAGAATCGCTGACTTCCCCAACAAAATTTATTCTATCCGTCAATCCGAACTTTATAACCAAATTACGTACCAGGCGTGAGGTCCGTGGGTCACGGTGTAGGTCCCCTATGCAAGTTAAAGCCCATGGTCGATTAGCCAATAGCGACAAGGCCTCGACCAGAATGTTGTGTCCCTTTCTGGGAATCAGAGATGCCACACAAATGAGTCGAATAGCTCCCTTTAGCCGCGGACTGAACACAGAAGCCTTTTCTGCACCAGGCTCTATCACACAAATTTTCTCAGCCTGGACATCATATTTATGGATCAATGTAGAACGAGTTATCTGGCTGGTAACTACAACTGCTCGACAGAACGAAAGTGCCCGCCGCTCAGCCTCTCCAAGTTTCTTGGCTACATCTCTCCTCAAACCCGTTTCATTGGCCAGGGGATGATGGATAAGGCCAACAATTTTTAACCGATGTCGGTGAACCTCTAATATTTCTTGCAGAGGCCCAAGGGCAAGACCATCTATAATTATCACTTGGCCATCTGAAATTTTTTCTGTGGCCTCTGCAGCACTACTCAAACCAGAGCCAGTTGGCAATGGGAACTCTGCCTCCAACAAATGCAGCTTCACGGCTAGACCCTCTTGCTGCAGGCCACCTATCATATGCTTATCATAGATGTAACCACCCGTTAGGGCATTTATGTCACCAGGCACGACGAAATGGACCAAATCAACTTTCACTTTAGAACTCTATGTACTGGCACTCAAACGCTCAACCAATCTTCTCACTTAACCTTGCCTGCTTTATTAGCTAAAGGATACTGAAAAACATTGGCTTCATAATTTGCTTTCATAGCTAGCCCACGCTACATGGGATTCATTTAACTTCACCATCATTGAAGTCAAACCATCAGCCTCGAAACCAAGAGATCCCTCTCTGATTTTATCGGCCATCCGGATAAAAATAATTTTAGCGAGTTTTTCGGTAGTGGTGTTTATCCCCTTAAATTCATCAACTTCGTCTAAATTTTTGTAATTGAGCGCATCTAAAACCGACTTTAGAGCAGTCTGCGCAAGCCCAATATCCACTACCAAACCATGNGAATCCAACTCTNGCCTNGCNAANNTAANNTCTACCACATAAGTCGCNCCATGAAGGTTNTGTGCCGGGCCAAAAANCTCTCCCTGAAAACTATGTGCAATCATGAAGTGNTCGCGTACTGACAAATTNAACATTTNATTTNCTGCCTTATATTTATCCNACATGNGCNCTNNTAAGGGTANANNACCCTATGACATAGACCTGATTTCGGCTGTGACATCAGNCNNTTCATCGTTTNNGGCAANTCTNNGAANNCNCTNTCNTCTTCGANNAGNCAATCCAANACATCATCAGAGAGAAGCNTNAGTGCCAANGCCAACCGNNTTTNNCGGGTCCANCTAGGNCGCTGAAGGACNCCCACAGACCNTACCTGNGAAGACACTAGTCGCAATCTACGGGAATGAAAGGTGGCACCCAGATGCACCATCGAAGGTTTATCACCAAACCAGCTAAGCTCGATTATATTAGCCTCTGCGCCTGCCACAGCAATAGCCGTCTCTAAACCCGATGATCTTCCCGAAGCATGAATAACGAGGTCCATCCGCGAGCTCGACTCATCCACACCAAATTTTATTCCCAACGCCTCAGCGATATCGCGCCTGTCAGCATTTGTATCCACCAAAGTAACTTCCGTACCGAGCACCCTGCTGCATAAGTACGCCGTAAGACACCCAACTACTCCGCCTCCGATCACAGCTATACGAGCTCCTACACAGGGGGCGACGTCCCACAATGCATTAAGAGCAGTTTCCATGTTAGCTGCCAACACGGTGCGCTCCGGAGGCACACCACTTGGGATCCGATAAACCGCACTTTTGGGAATCACATAAGTATCTTGATGCGGGAACAAACTAAACACGATTTTATTGATTAAATCTGGCGGCCCGTCCTCGACAACGCCGCAGCTTGAATAGCCGTATTTAACTGGCCAAGGAAATTCTCCTTCCTGGAATGGTGCCCTCATAGACACATACTCAGTAGCAGGAACCTGACCCCTGAAAACTAGTCGCTCGGTTCCAAGGCTTACGCCGCTATATAAGGTCCGCACTCTGACCTCATCCATACTAGGAACTGGCAACTGGCAGAAGCGGAGCTCACCAGTTTCTGGCCTAGTAATCCAAAATGCTGTAGCTTCTATGAAGGTCTCTGTTTTATCCATAATCACTTAGTTAATACCTGCATCCTAGGATAATTTATTCAGGGTCTTTGTTCGACACCATAATCCATTGAGGCCTCATAATATCATGAGAAACGTCCTGACCTGCACTATGAACATCTGTTTTCTGTCTCCCCCACAAAAAAATACTGCAAAACATTTAATCCTGGGCTTCCCTATATTGGTATTAGTTAGCGCAGTTATTGTTGACAGTTGGGGCCTCCCAATCCGAGCCACCGCGCAGGCCATCAGTTTCTACATCATATCAGCACTTGCAATCATATTCCTTCTGTCTAATAGACAACACCCCCCTCAATTTGGTCTGGCCAACTGCATCACCCTGGCTCGGCTCATTATTACGGCTCTCTTGGCTTCCACCATTGGGTGTCTCCATCTGATAACCGAAACAGGCATTTGGGTTCTCATCGCCTTTGCCGTTTCAGCCGCACTTCTAGATGGGCTGGATGGTATAGTAGCAAGATCCCGATCCGAAACCTCGTTCTTTGGGGCAAAGTTCGACATGGAGGTAGATGCCGCCTTTATTCTTATCTTGGCTTTTCTTGTATGGGAACTTTCAAAAATGGGCCCGTGGGTATTAGCTGCCGGCCTAGTCCGATACATATTTGTCGCCGCTAGCTGGCCTCTTTCTGCGCTACGAGCCCCATTACCACCAAGTTTTCGACGCAAATTAGCTTGCGTAGCCCAGATTTCTGCTTCAATTTTTGCGCTTTGCCCGCTGGAAAGCTCGACGCTCCAATTTACTTGTCTTGCAGCAGCCACAATTTTTCTATTTGTATCCTTTATTGGTGACACCCTACAATTACTGCGACATACCGCAAAGACCCCAGGAGCCCAACCATGAGACGACGGATACGATTACCCATAGTTGTTGCTACCCTGATTTTCTACTCTGCCTACCTCAATAACAGCAACGGGAATGCTACTCCTTACGAATATGTGATCGACCCGGATCACTTTAGTATAGGATTCCTAGTCGACCATATTGGTTATGCTAAAGTTCTGGGTATGTTTCGCGAGGCTGAAGGAAGCTTTACTTTTGATGAGGAAACCCTCGAACTCACCGAGGTATTGATCACCATTCGTGCAGATAGTATTTTTACTAATCATAAGAAACGTGACGCCCACCTGCGGGGAAGCGATTTCTTAAATAGCCGTGAATTTCCCGAAATAGTTTTTGAAGGCGCGGGAAGCAAGATTCAGGACCAGAAACATGGCTCCGTAGCCGGCACCTTAACTCTGCTGGGAAAACGCCTGCCCATGGTTCTTGATGTGCACTGGAATAAAAGTGGCACATACCCGTTTGGCCATGGAAAATACACTATTGGCGTGTCTATCCGGGGTTCTTTCAATCGAAGTGACTATGATATGTCGTATGCGGTCACAAATGGCTGGGTTGGAGATGAAATTGAACTCATCATAGAGCTAGAGGCAAACCGGAACTGAGGTGATTAAAAGCCTACCCGCACGACGCCTTTTGGACAAAGTTATCCTTAAATTTCTTGCGCTAGTTGGGGCAACGCTGGCACTTAACGCGTGCCTCAGCTTTCATAACATTTGGCCGACACCATGGATTCGATTGCAGCCTGAGGTTTCTATCGAGGCTCTCGTCATAATTTTATTGATAAGCCTCGGGAGCTCACGTAGCCTATTGGAGAAAACGGCCGGACGCCTTACTTTAGTTTCCGTGCTTATTTTTCTCATTATGGGCAGATATATAGACGTCACCGCGCCTTCCTTATACGGCCGCCCTGTGAATCTATATTGGGATTTACAACACATCCCCGACGTCGCTGCCATGGTGATTGCGGATCTGAGCACGGAAATAATTTTACTATTTGGCTTAATTGTTACACTGACACTTATTTCATTATTTTGGTTCGTTTCTGCACTCCTTCGTCTTCTAAACTCTTTTGGGAAAACGGGCCGGCGGTGGTTAAATGTTTCAGTAATTCTTTGCATGCTTGCCTACACTGCTGGCATGGCCAGTGATTCAATACATTTCGAGCGAGGCTTTTCCATACCAGTTTCTTTGATGTATGCGCGGCAAGCACTTTTTCTTTATCAAGTGAGACAAGATAGTCGAGGAACTGAAAATAATTCCGCAGGGCTTCAATACAAGGCTGGCACAATTGAACTAAGCAAAAGAGATTTTCACCTCGTTTTTCTGGAATCCTATGGAACAACAGTATTCAAAACTCCTTCATACTACATGCAAATTGAACCTCACCTAAACCAACTGACCAAGGCCGCCAGAAAACAGGGATGGAACATGGCCACTGGCGTCTATCACACCCCCACATTCGGCGGTGCCTCTTGGTTATCTCACGCCACACTAATGACCGGCCAATGGATTTCCTCAAACATGCAATATCACCAACTTCTAACAACTAAATCGGAAACTCTGGCTAGCTGGTTTCGGAATTCTGGCTATCGCATCACCGCACTGCTGCCGGGCCTAAAACGTCACTGGCCAGAGGGGAGATTTTACAACTATGATAAGGTGTGGGATGCGAGATCCCTCGCCTACCCGGGGCCAAACTTCGGCTGGTGGAGAATTCCCGACCAATTCAGTCTAGCTCGCTTCTACGACGAAGAAGGGAAACAGGACCAACGCGCCCCATTGTTCAACCTTTTTGCGACCATAACCAGCCACATGCCTTTCAATCCTATCCCACCCATAAAGCAAGATTGGAGCACGCTTTTGACGGGCAATCCTTACCCTGAAGCGCGCCAGACCAAAAGTTCCTCTACAATCTTGTATGGCCAAGACCTCCAAAGCTCCTACAGCCAGGCAATTGGCTATGATCTCCAACTTGTCGGTAATTTACTTGCACTGACCTTCCTCCAACATCCTCTCATTATTGTATTAGGAGACCACCAGCCGCCCGCAATTATCTCAGGGCATGGAGCACCTTGGACAGTCCCCGTCCACGTGTTTTCTCATGACAAAACGATACTGCAGAAATTTACTAAAGCGGGCTTTGTAGCTGGTCTGGATCCCGAAGATAAGAGCCTTGGTCGACTTGATGATTTGCATCACCTAATCTTGCGTGCCATCGCCAGTCCACGAAGAATATCCCAAAACCAGAACTAACCACACGATCCGCCAATTGAATCAAAGCAGACCTATATTCACACACTTGATGCATTACTCACACGTCGCTCTTATTCTGGGGCTACCTGCTCTGGGGGGAACGTTGTTTTGGTGGGCAACGGCGCCCGAGAGCCACAGAAATAGCCCAAGCTTCGCTCCGCTTGGTATCGCCTATAGCCCTTTCGGAAAATATGATGGCACCAGCTCTTCCCCATTAGGCATCGCTGATATCGAGCAGGATATGAAGAGGATTAGTCAGATAACTAACCTCATCAGGATTTATTCTTCTGGTGACTTTTTGGGCAGCCTAGCTATTTCCGCACAAAAACATAATCTAGATGTAATCGCTGGAGCATGGATTGGTACAAGCCCTAAACAGAATAAAGCGCAGATCTCTTCTCTCATCGAACAGTCACACAATCATTCAAACATAAGGAAGTTGCTCATCGGTAATGAAGTGTTACTGCGAAGTGAATTGCGCTCATCTCAACTTATTGAACATATTACATTAGCCAAGAACGAGACGACGTTACCCTTGAGCACTGCTGAGCCATGGCATATCTGGCTCGATAATCCAGAGCTAGTCAAAGCAGTTGATTTTATCGCTGTTCATATCCTTCCTTATTGGGAGGGAATTTCAGTGGAAAAATCCCTGACTTATATCGACATGCGCCTGGGTGAACTTAGAGCTTTATACCCGGATAAACCCTTGTTGCTGGCCGAAGTTGGATGGCCCAGCGACGGCCCAAAGCGAAATCACGCCATCCCATCTCCCGAAAACCAAGCTAAGTTTGCGGAAAACTTTGCTAAATACGCTCGCGCAAACGAGATTGACCATATTTGGCTCGAAGCCTATGACCAACCCTGGAAAATGGCACAAGAAGGACCTGTAGGAAGCCACTGGGGAGTTTTCACCGCTGACCGGAAGTCCAAATGGGGCTTTGTCGTTAAAAGCTCTTATTGGCTACTTTGGACCTTCTTTTCCGTAGGAGCGGGATCTATTATTTTAGCCATCTATATCCGCACCTGGAAAACGTTGCGATCTGTCAAGCTCATATCCATTGGCACCTGTTTTCAAATTATTTTCGCGGGGATGTTGCTCCCATTCATCCTGGCGCCAGAGTACTATCTTGGGCCCTTAGGAAAACCGATTTGGCTCCTGCTAAGTTTTGCCCAGATACCTCTGTGGCTACTCTTTATGTTGGATCTTATCGAGCTAAGCAATGTTAGCTGGAAAAAACAAACCCGCCTCATAGATGTAAACCACGTGTTTGTGGCGCCACAAGAACTTCCCCGCATTTCTATTCACTTGCCTTTCAGCAACGAACCTCCAGAGATAGTGCTCGAATGCCTAACTTCGTTGTCACAACTAGATTATCCCAATTTTGAAGTCATAGTAATAAGTAATAATTGCACTGACAGAGAACGATGGCTGCCCATCGAGAAAACTTGCATCGCTCTGGGACCAAATTTTTCTTTTTCCCACACTGATCATTGTCCAGGTTTTAAGGCAGGGGCCCTCAATATGGCCCGAAAACTTACCTCGCCTTTGACAGAGATAATCGCAATAATTGATAGCGACTATATCGTAGAAAAAAATTGGCTGCGGACCCTCGCTCCCTTTTTTGAACAAGAAAACGTCGGTATTGTTCAAGCGCCACAAGATCATCATTCGACCCTATCCAATGGCTTTCAAAGCGGATGTTTTTGGGAATACGCTGGTTTCTTTCAGATTGGCATGGTTCAGCGCAACGAAGCCAACGCCATTATCCAACACGGCACCATGACTTTAGTCCGATTACAAGCCCTGGATGAAGTAGGAGGTTGGAGTGAATGGTGTCTAACCGAAGACACTGAACTCGGACTACGGATTCTGGAACAAGGTTGGGATGCCATGTACACTAGAGAGTCTCTAGGGAAAGGCCTCTTGCCGCCAGATTTATGCGCATACAGAAATCAACGCTTTCGGTGGGTATATGGCGGAATGCAGATATTGCGACACCATTTTCGTTATCTCACTGGCCTACGAAAGAGCTCTCTTACCTGGTCTCAAAGATACCATTTTTTAGCCGGATGGTTACCCTGGATAACGGACTTTCTAGCTTTGATATTCAGTGTTGCTGCATTATTCTGGACAGCCGCAATGTCTGTTTATCCAGAAATCTTACCACCCCCTTCGCCCCTGTTTCTTGTCCCAGTCCTTGGATTTCTCCTCCTTCGACAAATTAGAAATAACCTTCTCTACAGGATACGCGTGAACTGCTCGGAAAGGGCTAGGTGGCGTGCCACTATTGCGGGCCTATCTTTGAGCTACACTATCGCCCGGGCCGTGTTTTTTGGACTATTTACACTAAAAAAAGTCCCCTTCATACAAACCCCAAGAATAGCAAGGGAGACGCCTATTGGGGCAAAACTTAAAGACATAAGGGCTGAACTTTGTCTTTTATTACTTAGCCTTGCTCTCATAGTTATATTTTGCCTGCGTACAGGTATCGATGATAAGCTGGAAGCACTGTGGACGTTAATATTAGTCGGGCAAGTAGCCCCTTATTTTTGCACACTTTTTATGGCACTGGGCACAGTTAATCATGTCAACACCAAAAACGATACTATGATGGGAAAGACCATCCCAGCAACAAACCCAGATGAATCGCTGTGAAGGCATTAGCTTCCTTTGCTCAACTCTTCGAAACGGCACTAAAATGAGAATCAACGGGCAACCCTATCGTACCATCTTCCTCGACAAAGACGGCTGGACAGTCCGCATCATTGACCAGACAAAATTACCTCATAAATTCGAGATTGTATCGCTCCAAACAGTTGATGATGTTGCATTAGCAATAAAAACTATGATGGTGCGCGGAGCGCCCTTGATAGGTGCAACCGGAGCTTACGGCATGTGTTTAGCCATGCGACATAATCCAGATGATACAAACCTTAACTCCGCATACAGAGCCCTAATCGATTCACGTCCAACCGCAGTAAACCTCCGTTGGGCACTTAATCAAATGCGGAAAATGCTCCAAGAAGCCCCCCAAAATGATCGTGCGCTTCTAGCTTACAAGATGGCGTTTAGTATCTGTGCAGAGGACGTAAAAACAAATCGCGAAATAGGAGAACATGGAAGAAAACTCATTATTGACCTAGCCAAAACAAAGCCTCAAGGATCAGAAATTAATATTCTGACCCACTGTAATGCTGGGTGGCTTGCAACCGTGGATTGGGGGACAGCCACTGCCCCTATTTATGCCGCCCATGACGCCGGCATTCCAATCCATGTTTGGGTGGATGAAACGCGCCCCCGTAATCAAGGGGCCGCATTAACAGCATTTGAGCTAGGCCAACACGGCGTTCCCCATACGGTGATCGCCGACAATACTGGCGGGCACCTCATGCAAACTGGACAAGTTGACGCTTGCATAGTTGGAACGGATCGTACGACAGCAAGTGGCGTGGTAATAAACAAAATAGGAACGTATCTAAAAGCCCTTGCGGCGAAGGATAACCGCATACCATTTTATGTTGCTCTTCCATCCTCTACTATAGACTGGGAAATTTCTGATAATGAAGTGGGCGAAATTATAGAGGAACGTTCGCCTACTGAAGTTACTCATATCCAGGGAATGACTGAAGATGGCCACATTGTGCGTGTGCAGCTAACTCCTGATTCCACCACTGCGGCCAACTATGCATTTGATGTGACTCCAGCCAACCTTGTGACCGGATTGATTACCGAGCGGGGAATTGCAGAACCTTCTGTAGCTGCCTTAGCAAGCATGTTTCCAGAACAAGAACACCCAACTACTAGGAACCCGTGAGATCCCAATACAATACATAGGGCCAAAGAAGTTACTATTAAGATCCAATATTCTGGAAACCACTTTGTTTCTCGAGAGCACCTATATTGCGCGGCCTATCAAATGGTTCTGGCGGAGCCTCCTTTATGTTACGTACACGACCTATCTGCTGAAAGAATGTTTCTAAGCCGGAGGGTGATATCACCCACAACATTACGAGATCATCATCGGAATTATTAATAATCTCATGGGCTGTATCGGGGCCCAACAAACAAGTCGTTCCTGGCGACAAAGGATGACACTGGCCGCCCACAACCACTTCTCCAGTGCCACGGAAACAGATTTGTAACTCAACCTGATTCTGATGAGAATGTGGACGCACTCGTCCCCCAGCAGCAATTGTTTGGAAACCCGTTGAAATATCCGATCCTCCATTGTTTCCTGGATGGACAATTATGCTGCTATAGCCATTTGCCGGCAATGGCTGCCAATAGGATGGGCCCTGGTCCGGTTGAATTACAACACTATGTCCGCGAACTGCCTCAATATTCATACCCCCACTCCTCAAAGGCTAAGTTAAAACGGCGACTAGCCAAGTCTCCCCGCTCTAGGTAGGCCAGATGCCTTGTTTTCCCGTACCTGGCCAGGCTGCCGGCCCACCAGACTCTTCGGCCGCCACAGCTGCGTCTTTATTAGGATCCCAAAATACCCCTACGAAACGGCGCCCAGTAATGGAATCAGAGTCAGCGGAAAGCAACCATTTCAAAGGCGCCTGCATAACTTCTGGCTGAATCATACCACTGCGAGAAAAGGGTAATTTCGCCAACATGGGCGTGTCAGTTGCTCCTCCTGGAGTTAAAACGTTCACAGTTACACCAGTGCCAGAAAGTTCCTGAGCCCAAATAGCGGTGTTGGCTTCAAGGGCCGCTTTAGAAGGACCATATGGACAAAAACCAAGCTTAAACATGGTATCCATACTGGTAGTTACATTGACAATCCGACCCCATCGATTGTCCGTCATATAAGGAAGGGTCGCTTTTGCCATCAAAAAAGGTCCCTTGGCATTAATATCGAAGAATGAATCCCATTCATCCGAGGTCACCTCGTCAAATCGAATAGGTTTCAACATGTGATCATCGCGAATCACAACCATTCCGATTCCTGCAGCATTAACCAACGCATCCACACGGCCAAAGTGACTCCCAACCTCCGCCACCGCTTCATTGCAATCACTTTCCTCCGCAATATTCAAGCAACGCGGCAGGATCAATTCCTCTCGATTTTCACCTGCCAACTCCCCCGCCAACTCATCAAGTTTTCGCTGGTCCCTATCCAAGGCACCCACACAATAACCGACATCCAAAGCAGCTCGCACAAGCATGCGACCTAGCCCGCCAGCTGCCCCTGTAACTATCGCCACTTTCTTATTTTCCTTAGCCAAAACCCCAACCTCCCTCTCAAACATACAGACACTATATTTGCCATTGACATGTAAATTTACAAACGAAGCTCGGAGACCGAGCCCACCAACGCATAATACCACAAATTTGGCTCTTTGATGTTATTGTATACTGCCTTCAAAAAGACGATAAAACATGCTGGTTTTTTTGGATTAACTAAGGTTCAAGAAGGGATCCTAGAAATGGCCGCCAAAATGTCACCTGCGGAAATAACAGAAAACCTTTCCCAAGTTGCTGGTTGGACACAATTGCCGGATAGAGAAGCCATACAGAAGACTTTTTTCTTTAAGGACTTTTGTGAAGCATTTTCCTGGATGACAAGACTTGCCCTTTTGGCTGAGAAAATGGACCATCATCCAGAATGGCTAAATGTATACAATAAGGTAGAGGTAATTCTCGCCAGTCATGATGTGAATGGGCTGAGTGAGCGTGATTTCCGACTCGCCCGATTCATGAATGAGCACCACAGCTAACGTCATGTTCAAAAAACCTGAAGATATGCCTCTGAGTGTGGTAATTTTATCAATGCTAGGGCTTCTTGTATTTTTGTTTTTGACATTAAGTATATTACTAGGGACCCGGCTGCTCGCACTGAATGCATATCTACAGCTGATACAATTCGGCGCCCTAATTCTTACTTTTGTAGCAGCAATACAATGGGGCTTCGGAATTATGGCGGCCGCGCGCCAAATGTCGCCTCCCACCTGGTGGTTCCCGACCACACTCCTTCCCATGATCCTCGCGTGGCTCGCGTTAGCCATGCCTGAACCCATATCGAAACTACTCCTCTTGGCTACAGGCTTTGCCATAGCTTTCCTTTTAGATACAATTTCGCACTCTCATGGTTATGCTCCCCCTTGGTATAAAGGCCTTCGGAAAATTTTAACACTAGGGGTCTTGGCTATCCTGATGGTAGCCTTGTTTGCAACGCAGGCTTCTCTCACTTAGTGAAGTTTTGCTCCGTCCCTATATTTGCAAGAAGCCGCTATTAGAGATTCCCAGAAAATGGCGCCTTCGACTGCTTTCGAATACTCACATAAGCCTCCCGATGGGCAATATACACACAACTGCCTACTATTATTAATGCCCCCACCCATGTCCAAAGATCCGGCACCTCACCGAAGGCTATAAATCCCAGTAGGGCTACGAAAGGCAACCGCATAAAGTCAAAGGGAACCACTGCTGTGGCTTCAGCAAGTGCAAATGCTCTCACCATAGATTGGTGACCCACAGTCGCGATAAGCCCCAAGACAATAAGCCAAGCCCACTCCATGCCCGCCGGAGCCTCCCACATTGCGGCCGCTGGTGCAGCAGAAAGCGGGAATACTAAGAAGACAAGCCAAAAAACAATTGCATTAGGATGATCTTTTCCAGAAAGATATTTAACCATGACTTGGTTCACTGCCATAAGCAATGCTCCAGTAAGAATTAGAGAGTTACCCAGAGTAAACTCCTCAAATCCTGGGCGAAGCACAACTAGAGTGCCAATAAATCCGATTAGCGTCGCCGACCAACGGCGCGCACGCATTACCTCTCCAAGCAGAATAACAGCAGCAACAGAGGCAAAGAGAGGAGAAGTAAAACTAAGAGCAACTGCCTGCGCCATCGGCATTAAATTAATTCCGTAAAACCAACAACACATGCCAACTACAGCCAGGCAACCCCGTATTATATGCAAAACAGGATGCTTAGTTTTTAGCGAGGGCAAGCCATTACCGACAAGAAAAGGAAGGATCGCCACTATACCAAAAAGACAGCGGAAAAAGACTATAATAATAGGCTCAAGTTCATTGCCTAGATGTCTGATTATCCCGCTCATCAGCGAAAAACACAGGCAAGCAATAAGCATACAACAGGCGACCTTGAACATCGTTGCCTTGAATATCCAATTCGACTGCACTAAGTGATCCTCGCAAAATACGTACTTGAGTGGGAAAGGAGGCGCAGAGATGGCACGCCAACATCACCCCACCATCTATCGGAAGCAATGGTGCAACCTATAGGCCATCGCCGGCCAAGCTAAAACACACCCACACAGTAGAAGAAACTACCAAGGACGCAAACCATTTCTCCTTCCCAGAGACAGAAATAGATGCGAAATTGTGCCTGTTTTACCTTTAAGGACCATACCAATGACAAAATATGCTCCGATTTGGACGCCAAACCCTGAAAGAATTCAACAAAGCAATCTTCAGCGCTTTACCATTTTTGCTGAGAAGCGAAGCGGCCACGAGTTTCCAACCTACGACGCGCTCCACCGTTGGTCCATCCAGCAACCAGGGGAATTCTGGATAGCTCTACGCGATTTTTTTGACCTGCCTGTACCTGCCTCAGGAGACACCGCGGTTAAACAACCGGACAAAATGCCCGGGGCACAATGGTTTCCTAATACCAGACTCAATTTTAGTGAAAATATTTTATCAAAGAACGACAACTCCGATGCCATTGTTTTCTGGGGCGAAGACAAGGTTCAAAGGAGATTGAGTTGGGCGGACTTAAACCGCAATGTTAGCAGGTTAGCAAAAACGCTCGCTGATTTTGGAATTCAACCGGGAGATAGAGTGGCGGCACTAATGGCTAACGTACCCGAAACTATAGTTTGGTTTTTGGCCGCCTCTAGCCTTGGAGCAATTTGGTCCTCATGCTCACCCGATTTCGGGGCTGCGGGCGTTGTAGACAGATTCGGGCAGATACAACCGCGCATCCTAGTTTGCAATGACGAATATTTCTATAATGGGAAACGCCATAACTGCGGATCAAAAATTATCGAAATTATCTCGCAGATACCATCAGTGGAAATCTGCGTCATTGTTCCGTATTCTAACACAGGCTCCACCCTACAAATCGAAGCCATGACAAAATGCATCGCTATGGATTCTTTTTGTACAACAGAGGAAGAGCTTACCACCACTTTCCTTCCGCTTCCATTTAATCATCCGCTGTATATTCTATATTCTTCTGGAACAACGGGTCGCCCGAAATGCATAGTGCACGGCGCAGGAGGCGCTCTTCTAACTCACCTTAAGGAACACCAACTACACTGTGATATAAAACCCAATGATAGAGTATTTTACTTTACCACTTGCGGATGGATGATGTGGAATTGGCTTGTTTCTGCCTTAGCTTCAAAAGCAACCATCATGCTTTTTGACGGCTCTCCCTTCTATCCCACTCCCAATATTCTCTTTGACTACATAGACAAAGAAAGCATCACCTTTTTTGGAATCTCAGCTAAATACATAGACGCCCTTGAGAACAGTGGTCTTTCCCCTGCCAAGACCCACCAGCTCAACTCACTGAAAACCATCACCTCAACCGGTTCTCCACTGGCACCTCGTTCGTTCGAATATGTCTATGAGAATATTAAATCGGACGTTCATCTTGCATCGATTGCTGGAGGTACAGATATCGTTGGCTGCTTCATGACGGGCATCCCTACAGCGCCAGTCTGGAAAGGAGAAATCCAAGGCCCTGCCTTAGGAATGGCAACCGAGGTTTTCGACAGTAACGGAAGAGAATGTACGGGTGAAAAAGGCGAGTTGGTCTGTACAAAACCCTTTCCTTCTATGCCCCTCAAATTTTGGAATGACCCTCAAGGAAGACTTTATCGGAAAGCCTATTTTGAGCACTTTCCGGGTATTTGGCGCCACGGCGACTGGGTTGAAAAGACCCACACTGGGGGCTTTATCATACACGGCCGCTCTGACACCACACTCAATCCCGGGGGTGTCCGCATAGGAACTGCAGAACTTTATAGACAAGCCGAACAATTCGAGGAAATCCAGGAAAGTGTGGCTATCGGCCAAACTTGGAATGACGACGTTCGGATAATACTTTTTGTCATTCTGAAACCAGATCAGAAGTTAAACCAAGAACTTATTGACAGAATCATGTCCAGGATCCGAGAACACTGCTCACCAAGGCATGTGCCTTCAAAAATAGTACAAGTGACTGACATTCCTCGGACAAAAAGCGGGAAGACTTCGGAGCTCGCCGTTCGGGAGGCTGTTCACGGCCGTCGGGTGCAAAATCTAAGCTCTCTTGAAAATCCCGAATGCCTGGCGCTCTATCAAAATCTATCAGAGCTGAACGTATAAACACAGCCCCCCTTAGTAACTGAATAACACCAGCAGCACGGCTCATGTCACCGCGGCATCAGCATCACCTTTCCAGTAGCCTTGCGCTCATAAAGTAATCCCAGCCCCTCATTACAATCTTCTAGGGAAAACTTTGCAGAGATATGTGGCACTAACTTCCCCGCTTCAAACCACGATACTAATTTACCCAACGAATCCAGTAGAATATCAGGCTCTTTATCCATATATGGGCCCCAGTAAGCTCCCACTGCAGAGCAATTCTTAAGCAACAGATAATTTGCAGGTATTTTTTGGATGGTCCCGCTGGCAAAACCTATAACCACAATTCTGCCCTCCCAATTCATGCATCTAAGGGCTTGGAGAAATGGATCGCCGCCCACCGGATCATACACCACGTCAACGCCACCACATAACGAGACGACAGAATCCCGAAGATCCGCTTCAACATAATTGATCAGATGGTCAGCTCCATGTTCCTCCGCTATAGCCAATTTCTCTCTCGAGGACGCCGCAGCTATGACCGTAGCACCCATGGCCTTACCAATCTCAACCGCAGTCAGGCCAACACCCCCTGAAGCCCCCAATACTAATAGAGTTTCCCCCGCCTTGAGGTGGGCACGATGCTCCAAGGCGAGGTGCGAAGTACCGTAGGTAGTCGGGAAGGAAGCACCGGATACGAAATCCATTCTTTCCGATAGAGGCAGAACTCTGCTGGGGTCAACTACAACTTCCTCAGCGAATCCACCCCCTTGGGACAGCGCAATCACTCTCTGCCCAACCTCAAATCCATCAACATCGGAACCCATTTGGGTAATGGTTCCTGCTACCTCGTTCCCGGGTATGAAAGGGAGCTCTGGCTTCGCCTGATACTTTCCTTGTACTAACAACACATCAGCAAAATTTATGCCACAAGCGTGGACTTCTATGCGGAGATCGCTACTGTTCAAGGTTGGGCTGGCAACATTGCCAACTTCTAACCTCGGAGGGCTTCCGTACTCCTTACAAAGAGCTGCTCGCATTGTATGCATCCCCTAATTTTTAATACAAGAAACTTATATACCACGAGTGTCACTTAAATGAAGAGCGAAACTATGCAGAGCCCAAACCAAGTGTATCGACCACCCGAAAACAGAGGATATTTTGGCATCGGTGTGGAAGGGATATCCAAACCCATGAATTTGGGCAATCTATTCAGAACGGCGCATGCCTTTGGGGCCAGTTTTACCTTCACAATTAATGCTCATTACTCGTTAACACTTGGAAAATCCGATACATCTGGCACCCCGGAGAGTGTTCCATTCTATAGGTTTAAGGCCGCTGATGAACTAGTGCTTGCAGATGGATGCGCCCTTATTGGAGTAGAGTTAACTGAGACAGCAAAGGAGTTACCCTCATTTCACCATCCCCGTTGTGCCGCTTATGTCTTGGGCCCGGAGCGTGGTAGCTTAACGGCCACACTCATGAACCGATGCTCGCAAATTATTCGGATTCCCACCAAATTCTGTGTGAATGTTGGAACAGCAGGAGCTATCGTTATGTATGACCGACTTTTGAGCACCGGAAAATTTGCGGAAAGGCCTGTCGGGAGTACCGGCCCGACCATAGAGCGAGCAAGGCATATCCACGGTGCACCCAAAAAGCGAAACAAGGGTTGATGAAATTGGAACTATTATCAAAATAAATACACGATGGACCTTGTGTATTTCTATATTTTAATATGAAGTCTATCCTGGCCGAATATTCTAGGAACCTACAAAAACGATGAAACAAAAAACCCTTTTGCCTTGTATTTTTATACTTCTGATAACTGCAAGCCTATTTCCGTCAGCAAGGGCAGCTGATGGAAATAAGTGGCTGGGGACATTTCAAGATTGGCATGCGCAAGCTTATAAGGACGGGGCACGTTCGGGGTGCTATATTATAAGTGAACCGAAATCCGAAAAAGGAAATTATACGAAGCGCGGGGATGTATATGTGTTAGTCTCAATTAGTTCGAAGGAGAGGATTGGCATTGTTACACTGCACGCGGGATATCCGTTTAGGGAAGACAGCGAGGTCAGCGTAGATATTGATGGGAAAAGCCAAAAGCTACTGACAAGCAATGAAATTGCTTGGGCCTACGAGGGTCAAGACCAACCCTTTATTGAACGCATGCGGAATGGAAAAAAAATGATTGTCGTGGGCTTTTCCACTCGGGGCACAAAAACAACAGATACCTATTCCCTCTTTGGCTTTACCCAAGCCTATGAAACCATCCTGAAACACGAACAATGCAAGTGAAATGATTTCAAATGGATAATTCTCGCTACTAAGCTGCATGAAAATAGATGCTCCCTCTAATAAAAGAACCTGAAATATCCAGCCGTGAGGACCGAATCACCCTTATCGGCCTAGACCGCAAAGCCCTGCAGATAGAACTTGCAAAAATCGGGGAAGCTCCATACCGCGCTAAACAGATATGGCATTGGCTTTATCATCGTGGCGTTCAGAAATTCGATGATATGACCACCTTACCAAAACACCTCCGAACCCTATTAAGTGATCATTACACTATTGATAGGCCTAAGATTAAGCGGATGCAAAATAGCGACGATGGATCAAAAAAGTGGTTGGTCGAATTTGCCGATGGCAATGAAGTGGAATGCGTTCATATTCCAGAAGAAGATCGGGGTGCTCTATGCATTTCCTCCCAAGTCGGATGCACCTTGACCTGCAAATTTTGCCATACTGGAACCCAAAAATTAGTCCGCAATCTTTCGTCGAGAGAAATAATTGAACAATTTTTGATTGCCCGGGATACTATAGGGGAATGGCCTTCAAGCTCTGACCAAAGATTAATTTCCAATGTAGTTATGATGGGCATGGGGGAGCCCCTGTACAACTATGAAAATGTAGCCCGGGCACTCTCCATCGTCATGGATGGTGAAGGGCTTGCTCTATCCAAGAGGAAAATAACCTTATCAACAGCTGGAGTGGTGCCACTGATCGAGCGGTGCGGGCGGGAGCTAGGTGTCAACCTTGCTGTCTCACTTCATGCCGTCACAGATGAACTACGGAGTACTATAGTACCCATAAATAAAAAGTATCCAATAGAGGAACTACTTAATGCCTGCCGAAACTATCCAACAGGAAAAAATTCGCGTCGCATCACCTTTGAGTATGTAATGCTTAAGGGCATCAACGATTCAGATTCGGACGCGAGAGCGCTGGTACGACTACTTAATGGGATCCCAGCAAAAGTTAACTTGATCCCCTTCAACGAATGGCCTAATGCTCCCTATCAGTGCTCCAGTAACAATCGAATGCACGCCTTTGCTGGCATAGTAAACGCAGGCGGTCTATCAGCGCCTATTAGAGTTCCTCGTGGGCGCGATATATTGGCGGCATGCGGACAACTAAAATCTGACAGTGCGCGGGAAAGAAAATTGACGCGACACTGACGACGTTAAACAACTACAGGTGGAATAATGGGAAAAGTTGCAAAGGTTGTCCTGGCCTACTCTGGAGGATTAGATACATCGGTAATCTTGAAATGGCTACAGGAAAACTACGATTGCGAGGTGGTTACGTTTACTGCTGACCTCGGACAAGGAGAAGAACTTTCGGAAGCCCGCGAAAAAGCCTCTAAAATGGAGGTAAGTGAAATTTACATAGAAGATTTACGAGAAGAATTTGTCAGGGACTACGTATTTCCTATGTTTAGAGCCAACGCTACCTACGAAGGAATTTATCTGCTGGGGACAGCCATAGCGCGGCCCCTGATAGCAAAAAGACAGATCGAGATTGCAGAAGCGACTGGAGCAGACGCCGTTGCGCATGGTGCAACTGGAAAAGGAAATGATCAGGTTCGTTTTGAACTTGGCTACTATTCTTTGAATCCCGATATACGAGTCATTAGTCCATGGCGCGAGTGGGACATGGGTTCTCGGAAGGCATTGATAGAGTATGCTTCCCGACAACAGATACCTATCCCAAGTGACAAACAAGGCGAACCCCCTTATTCAACCGACGCTAATCTTCTACACATTTCGTACGAAGGGAAAGTGCTTGAAGACCCGTGGGAAAAACCCGATGAATCCATGTTTGAATGGACGGTTTCCCCCGAGCAAGCGCCGGACGAACCACATATTATAGAGATAGGATTCCAACAGGGGGACGCTGTTGCTATAGATAGCAAAGAATTGTCGCCCGCAAATGTACTTAGCCGTCTGAACAAGATTGGCGGCTCCAACGGCATAGGCCGAACGGACATTGTAGAAAGCCGTTTCGTCGGCATGAAATCTCGTGGTGTTTACGAAACACCAGGTGGAACCATTTTACTAGCCGCCCATCGCGCTATGGAAAGCCTAACTTTGGACAGGGCAGAAATGCACTTAAAAGATGAACTCATGCCGCGGTATGCAGAGCTTATATACAACGGACTATGGTGGTCTCCTGAACGGCAAATGTTGCAAGCCGCTATTGACCAAACGCAGAAATCTGTAACAGGCACTGTTCGCTTAAAATTGTACAAAGGAAACGTTATCGTTGAAGGAAGACAAGCACCAAGAAGCCTCTACGACCCCGAGATTGCAACTTTCGAGGCAGATTCTGTTTACAACCAAAAAGACGCGGAAGGCTTTATAAAATTGAATGCCTTGCGATTACGCACCCTAAAAAAACAAAGGAATTAGACCAGTGTGTAAGCCCGTCCGGATTTAGCCGACAAACGCACGCATAAACCAACCTAACACCACTACATCTCGAATGAACACCAAGCCAAGAATAGCTACGATAGGTGAAATGTCGATACCGCCCAAATCAGGCGTATAACGTCTTATTGGCGTTAACACTGGGCGGGTCAGGCGCTGTAAGGCTGTTCCGACAACATAAACAACTTGGCTCCTCGTGTTTAATACATTGAAGGAAACAAGCCAGCTAAGCAGCGCATCGAAAACGAAGACCCACATATAAAGCTTCAAGCAATAGGCGACAAAAACTAAAAGTTCAGGCAAAACACCACCTCGTGTTAAAGTGCTAAAGCTACGATTTATCGTTGCTACAGCAAGATATATAAAGCATTGTGCCAATCTGAGGAAGCCATCTAAGCTTTTTAATGTTATTCCAGTTGACTTAAAATCATGGGGAGGGGGCCGTAGCTCAGTTGGGAGAGCGCGACGTTCGCAATGTCGAGGTCAGGGGTTCGATCCCCCTCGGCTCCACCAATTGCGCGGCAGAAACACAGATGTTTAGCACAAGTCTTGAGACACACGAGTGCGCCAAACAACCTAAAGGCTTCGCGCATATGGAGGTCAAATCGTGACATTCCCGGGAATACTCCAGTGGCTACCCCCACGGATAAATCAGCTTGTTGTTTTTCTTCCAGTGCTAGCTGTAAGCCAAATTCTTGGATGTACTCATTACAGTCCATCCGTAAACTCTTTGGAAAGTCTGGACNCGGGAGTGCAAGCGGACGNTGAGGAGGCTCTCCAAAACTATATTCGTTGTTCCGTCGCANCGAGTATAAAAATAGATGATGGAAAACGACATGCAGGACGCCTNGCATGGACTGCAACTGAAATGTGTGAATCTAAAAAGGTTTTGCTTATCCAAAAGATGTCCCAAGCGGGGGTCACCTATGATACAGCCATTGAAAACGCCAGTGATAGTCAGGTCCAAGCGGCCGCCGAAGGGATAAAGGCAATCCAAACAGCTAGAGGAACTGCCCCAGATTAGCGGCCTCCACTTTAGGCCGCCTCCTCAGAACGTCCTCTATAGGCTTGAACGCAATGTTCACCGCAGTATGGTCGGGTCGGAATACTAGGCTCACCACAAAACCTAAAATCGTCATCCCCTGGATGCCCAATTGGCCATCGGCACATTTTCTCAGTGAGATCCTCAGCTCGAATAATTGCCGGCGTGTTCTCCGCATCTCCAGTCCCGACCTGCTTAGATAAACCAAGTCGATGAGCCTTTCCAATTACAGCATTTCGGCTTATTCCACCAAGCTTTTCCCCAATTTCTCTCGCAGGAACCCCCTTAGACCAAAGACTACATAGCCGCTTTACTGCCCTCTCTGTCCAAACCATACTTCTTGATTCCATCCTAATTCGTTTTATTCTTCGCTGGTTTATACCCCACCAGCAGCCATTGCCTATCGCAGCGTCGCCGCTTAAACCAAGAGATGAACATCCTCCAACCCCATAAAGAGAGGCAATCATGCAACACTACGCCGGACCGAACTCCCATCTAGTCAACATTCCCGGGGGCTTGGCCCAATTCTCTACGCCGGCCCTNCTCCTAGACCTCGAGCAGGNCGAAGGCAACATACAGACAATGATGAAACATTGCCAGCACACTGGCCAAAAACTTCGGCCCCACGCAAAAAGCCATAAATCCAGTTTATTGGCAAAGAAACAGATAGAGGCAGGAGCTGTGGGAATATGCTGCGCAACCCTCAGAGAAGCGGAAGCCCTGACGGCTAACGGCCTTAAGGGCGTCTTGCTCACTTCTCCAATTGCTGGACTGCCTAAAATAAATAGGTTAGTTGAGCTGAATCGTCAAAACAGCAATATTTTGGCTGTGGTTGACGACCCGGGTACCGTCGCCCACTTATCGGAAATCCAACACCAAACGAACCCTGATAAACAACTTGGGTTGCTGGTGGACCTGGACATTGGAACCCATCGGACAGGAACCGCAAATGTAGAGGGAGCTCGGGCCCTTGCCCTGCTAATTGCCAAGAACAAAAACCTGGTATTCCGTGGAATACAAGCATACGCCGGTCACTTGCAGCATATCGAAAGCTATTCTGAGAGGCTTGAAGCCATGACTACACAAGCGGCTCTCCTTATTAAGCTCGTGGCAGATCTCAAGGCGGATGGGATTACCCCCGAAATTGTCACCGGCGGTGGAACTGGAACCTATGATATTGATCACCGATTCGACGTGTTTACAGAATTACAGGCCGGTTCCTACCTATTCACTGATGTACAATACAATACCGTTCAGCTCAACGAAGCGGGGACCAAGCCCTTTGCCCCCTCCCTGACAGTTCTTGCTACAGTTGTTAGCGCCATCCACAATACTCATTCGGTGATTGATGCTGGTTTGAAAAGTTTTGCAACAGATGGACCTGTACCTGAAATAATCCGTGGGGCCCCCGCGGAAGCAACTTACAAGTTTATGGGGGATGAGCACGGAGCCATAGTGTATTCACCTGAGAACAATAAGATTCTTACTACTGGTGATCGCGTGTCTTGTATTGTGCCACACTGCGATCCTACGGTTAATCTGTACGATAATTACCACTGCATGAAAGGAGATATGCTTATCCAGATTGTCCCGATAGACGCCCGGGGAAACTCGTAACAAAAAATCCTTTATTTTAGTACCAATAGTTTATGTTTGAAGGCATAAGTGTGATAGGGAAACAGCCATGCAAATTGATAAATTAACATACCGTGGCGTTCGGACCCGCGCCGCCCTTCTCCCTCTTGCTCGACCAGTAGTAGCACGGGTCGGAGAATTCAGGGAATGGCCCGTGATCCTAATAGACTTAGAGACGGAGGAAGGAATTACCGGAACTTCCTATCTCGAACCATATCTTGCCAACTCCGTTAAATATATTATACCGGCAATTCATGACTTGATAGAGCGAAGAAAGGGCGAAGTGATAGCGCCCGCAAACGATTTTTACACTCACAGAAAAATGCTAAATCTTATTGGCTTACAAGGGGTGGCCACCATCGCCGTTTCTGGAATCGATATGGCTGCCTGGGATGCATTGTCGAAAGCCGCAAATATGCCTCTAGCCCGGTTNCTTGGCGGCAGCACAGANCCCATTCCCGCATACAACAGTAACGGACTATGGCTGACACCGATTGACACTCTTGAACAAGAAGCAGCCGAACTTAAAGAGGAAGGAGACTTTGGCGCGCTCAAATTACGTATTGGGCGAGAATGTCTGAATGACGATCTAGGCGCTTTGGAAGCCGTTCGCAAAGGTGCTGGCTCTGACATCAAATTGATGTGTGACTTCAATCAGGGACAAACTATTGGAGAGGCGTTATCCCGCTGCCATGCCCTCGATGACAGCGGGCTCTATTGGTTCGAAGAACCGATCCCCTACGACCAGCTCCCAGGATATACTCAACTGGCTCGTGAGCTTAAAACTCCGGTACAACTAGGCGAAAATTTTTATGGCCCGCGGAGCTTATTTGAGGCTGTAGCGGCAGAGGCAGGAGATTATATGATGCCCGACCTAATGCGAATTGGCGGCGTCACGGGGTGGCTCCACGCCGCCTCTATCGCAGGATCCGCTGGAGTCCCAATTTCCTCTCATCTCTATCCGGAGTTCTCTGCACACCTGTTGGCAGTGACGGAGACTGCACATTGGCTTGAGTGGCAGGACTGGGTAAATCCCATACTACAGGAGCCTTTCAAATTATCTAATGGGACACTTGCTATTCCCGAAANGGCAGGGGCCGGAATACAATGGGACGACCTGATCGTTAAAAAATTTGAGATGGATATATAGTATGGTTGATTTGGACATTAAGGCTCTCGCCTTCGACGTCTTCGGCACTGTAGTTGACTGGAGAGGCTCAATCGGACGGGAAGGATCTGTCTGGGGTGATACCAAGAAACTAGAGCTCGACTGGTTCGCCTTCGCGGATGCATGGCGTGATCTCTATCAACCTGCAATGGAGAGAGTTCGGACCGGGGAAGTAGACTGGGTAAATTTGGATGGCCTCCATCTCATGAATTTACACAAGCTGTTGGGAGAGTTTGGGCTAGATGACCTAGACAAAGAAGAGCTGAACCATATCAATACCATGTGGCACCGCTTAGACCCTTGGCCGGATTCTGTAGCCGGTATGAACCGATTAAAAACAAAGTTCACCCTGGCGTCACTATCCAATGGGAATGTTGCGTTAATTGTAAACATGGCTAAACGGGCGCGCATCCCCTGGGACACAGTCCTGGGTGCAGAGGTCGTTGGCCACTATAAGCCCGAACCCCAAGCCTATGCGAAGAGCGTCGAATTACTTGGCATAACGCCCAGCCAAACACTCATGGTTGCTGCCCATAATAGCGATCTTGTTGCCGCCTCGGCAGTCGGCCTAAAGACAGCCTTCGTTAGACGACCTCTCGAGTATGGGCCCAATCAGTCCGCTGACAGAGCCCCAACAACTGGTTATAACTTCGTGGCAGAAGACCTTATCGACCTTGCAGAGCAGTTGGGCACTTAGATGGATCGCATCCCATTCAAGCGCGAACTATCTTTCGAGTATGGCCAAGCGGCGCAACTCTCTCCGCTTATTCGCAGAGTGGTAGCTAAAAACCCAAGTATGTTTACCCTTCACGGAACTGGAACCTACATTGTAGGGAAAGGGCATGTAGCTATTATTGATCCCGGTCCTAATATTCCTGAACACATAACAGCTATCCTGGAGACAGTCCGAGGAGAAACAGTCACCGACATAGTCATTACCCATACACACATTGACCACTCCCCAGCTACAC
Source organism: Rhodospirillaceae bacterium (assembly GCA_002728255.1). Taxonomy (NCBI): domain Bacteria; kingdom Pseudomonadati; phylum Pseudomonadota; class Alphaproteobacteria; order Rhodospirillales; family Rhodospirillaceae; species Rhodospirillaceae bacterium. The sequence goes on from PBWV01000034.1 coordinate 61,948, forward strand.
CCCACCTAAAAGCCGCCACCCAAGCAACGACTTGGGGATTTGGGCCACATGGAACCGCCCATCCAGGTGAACAAGTAGAGGAAGGCGCGGATTACAATTTTGTGCCAGACCGGGAATTACGAGATAATATGTTGGTCGAAGGTAATGGTTGGACCTTGGAGGCCATCCACACGCCTGGCCACACCTCCAACCACATCTGCCTCGCGCTTAAAGAAGAGAATATCATGTTTTCTGGGGATCACGTCATGGGTTGGTCTACTTCTGTGATTTCCCCACCCGACGGCGACATGGGATCGTACCTCCACTCACTGGAAAAATTACTGGCCCGGCAGGAGATTCGTTATTGGCCCACCCACGGTCCCGCAATTGAACGTCCACAAGAATTTGTTCAGGCCTTTATTGCCCACAGGAAGAAGAGAGAGGAAGATATAAAGGCCTGCTTGCATGCGGGTGTGACAAAAATTCCGGATATCGTAGAGCGACTTTATAAATCAACTGACCGCAAGCTTTATGGGGCCGCTGGAAGATCCGTGCTAGCCCACCTAATCCATATGGTCGAAACCGGCCGGGTGCTTTGTGATGAGACGCCAAGCATACGCTCATCATTTCAACTCAGCTCATAGGCGTTCACTTCACTTACGGTAGGAAATAATCACTCGCGACGGATTGAATCCTGCCCATACCGACGTTGATAGACTGGTGTGGCTCGGGATTTATTGCGAGGTGGAGGATTAGAAATTAAGCTAATCACCTCTTTAAGGACCAGACCAGTCACTGATGGAATAGGCAGTTTTGCTGCTTCCTCCAATGGCACCCATCCAATATCCAATAGCTCCCCGCTACCCTTAATTTGGCCCCGCGCATGGATTGCATCTACCATAAAAAATCTTGCGTGAAATCTCCTTGATCGTCCAGGAGGTGTTATTGCCCTGCAAATATAGTCAAGATTAGCAAGCGCCGGGCCAACTCCCTGCTTGGCAAAAGCCGACCATGACCCATGCCTACTAGTCAACACGCCATCAGGCATCTCGCCCGCCAACATAAGCCCTGTCTCCTCGTACGTTTCACGAACAGCAGCTACAGCAAGGGCACGGGCACGGGCTGGACTACAATTTTTTTCCAATTGATGAGCAACATCTCGCGTGAGATTAGTTGCAGGCACTACCCTACTGTCCAATGGATCAACCCGTCCGCCCGGAAATACATACCGGTTGGGCATAAATGCATGCCCACCATGTCTTTGACCAAGCAAGACCTCTGGTGCAATCCCCGGATTCTTTATAAGCACAAGCGTTGCAGCATCTTTTGGTCGGAGTGTTGAAGCCATATTCAAATAATTACATTGGTTGGTTAAATAAAATAGCCACCAGTCTAAGTAGCTTACGACTAAAGCGACACTGCGACAGAATACTGCATAGGAAAAACGATNCCAATGTAGAGAGACAATGGGNCCTANCATGCCANCCGTCAACACTAATAACGACCGACTACACTACGATCTCATAGACACCACACCACCATGGGTGGAATCGCCGGAAANCATCCTGCTTCATCACGGGGCTGCCATCAATAGTGGAATTTGNAGCTCATGGATTCCAGAACTTTCCGATAAATACCGCATCCTCAGCTTTGACGTCAGGGGTTATGGACGCTCCCACATTCCAAACGAGAATTTTGAGTGGTCTTTTGAGGGCTTGGCGCAAGGTGCAATGACTGTAGCAGATACAGCAGGTGTGGAACATTTCCGTTTTGTTGGGGAATCTATGGGTGGAGTTATGGAGCTTTATATGGGACGATACTATCCAAAACGCTTGTTAAGCATCATCCTCTGCATAAGCCCCTACACTAGGGGAAAGGCTCAATGCCTCGCCGAATGGCGGNACTTCATCACCAAAAATGGAATGAAGGGCTGGTCAAAGCGTATGATGGAGCGAAGGCTTCCCCATGGTATTGGCATACACGAGGACGGATAGTCTGCACCCACCCAAGAACCCTGTTCGCCACATTCCATTCTTGGGCATGGGGAAATTCTTCTCAACATAGACCTTACATCCGGGCTACAATCCATTACGAAACTAGGACATCTTATAGCCACCGGCAGCAACCCTTTCCTCCCCTTGGCCACTACCCTTGATACCCATAATTCCCTGCCCAATCCTGGGCTCAACATGATCGTTAATGCTCGACAAGGAATAGTCTTTTCTCATTCAAAGCTCTTTCCACAGCCGATGAGAACTTTTATTGAGCACCTCAAATAGCTACGCTTTTTCCGCCACCTGAGCGCGATTATTCTTTACCCCCATCTTCATTTAGAAAGTCATTCTCACCAGAATCAAAGCCATTCTCCATGGCAACCGGATAATATTCATTAAAGGTGCTCATTATTAAATCAAACGGGACGTCGACAAAAGACCCCCGTTCCCGAATATATTCCATATGGCGACGTCCCGAGGAATCATAGGGGTGAAACAAACTGTCCTCCCGTCCATTGAATTCTAGGGGAAATACTCCAAACCGCTCACACAAACTAATATTAAAAGCAGGGGTTGCCTTAACCCAGACCTCACCCAAGAACAGCTCTGTGTAGCCATGGAAAACGAACTCGTCTGTCCTCAACAACTCTAGTAACTTTGGGGTAGCCAGGTGATTTCTAACATCTCCATACCCTACTCGACTGGGAATCCCAACTGCCCTAGCACATGCCGCGAGGAGGGCCGCCTTTGTAATACAAAATCCAGTTTTTTGCTTCAGACAAAGGCTGGCCCGATAGTCTTTTGGCTGCCGCCCAATNCCGTANGGATCATAGCGAATAGAATCCCGGACAGCATAATATAGCCGCACCCCCCGCTCCAGATCCGACCCTGATCCTGCTTGTGTCTCGGCAAAGTCTTTGACCACCAAATTTTCTGAATCGATAAAATAAGTCGACTTTAGGCACGACACAAGGTGAGCCTTCCCCGTATTCATAACTTCTTCTTCCATTAGCTCTATTTCAACATTTCCCTCACAAAAACCATCTTTAAGTAGGGCTACTATACTGTCCGAATGAAAACTAGCCTACTCTATGAAGTCTAACAACTTTCCTTTGCAGCAGCTGACCAAACCATGATACAAAGGCGGGCGTTGGNGTGAAGATACGCAAAAGCGCTTGAACCAGACNTCGAAATAACCATATAAACATATGCGAAACTATTAACCAAAGGGTTAGCAGACAGGAAACTATCTATGGCTGAACAACGTTTTACCACATTTTCACAGGGCCGAGCCTCTGGCCAGGACCAGATAGACGAGGGCCTCCGGTCCTTTATGCTGAAAGTCTATAACTATATGGGCCTGGGGCTCGCCTTAACGGGAGCGGTTGCCTTCTTCGTTTCGACCTCGCCGGCTCTTATGCAGGCAATTTTCGGGACGCCCCTGCAATGGCTTGTAATGTTATCACCATTTGCATTTATCCTTGTGCTTAGTTTTGGAATAAACCGCTTGCGGCCGGCGACGGCACAGCTCTTATTCTGGGCTTTTGCTGGGGTTATGGGTTTGTCGTTATCATCTATTTTCATTGTCTACACTGGGACCAGCGTGGCCCGTGTGTTCTTCATAACTGCATCCGTTTTCGGGGCTATGAGCCTTTACGGGTACACGACTAAGAAATCCCTAGCTAGCTGGGGCTCCTTCCTCTTTATGGGCTTGATTGGCATATTGATAGCAATGATAGTAAACATATTTCTTGCTTCAAGTGCCCTACACTTCATAATTTCAGTAGCTGGAGTGTTGATTTTCACTGGGTTAACTGCGTACGACACTCAGCAAATTAAACATCAGTACTATGAAGGAGATACTGCAGTAATAGCGGAGAAGAAGGCTATCATGGGAGCGCTCCGGCTCTACCTCGATTTCATAAATCTTTTCATAATGCTAATGCATCTATTGGGCCAAAATAGGTAAGCCCGAAAAATCACATGAGTTATCAAAACCGCTCGGCCCGCTNCCGAGCGGTTTTTTTTACCCCTTGGTTCTCCCGGATAAACTCATCTGAGAGATATAACCAGTCAGTGTAACGGAATCAAAAAGAGTCTAAACTTAGATCTANAAAACGGTTGGACCTCAACCTGATGAAGAGCAGATCAATATGAGTCGATACGACGAGACCTACCTGAGTTCTCTAAAAAACCCTGAAGAATTTTGGGCCGAAGCAGCTGAGGACATCTTCTGGCACAGAAAATGGGATACAGTGCTAGATAGAAGCAATCCTCCTTTTTATCGGTGGTTTACAGGTGGGCAAGTGAACACATGTTACAACGCTCTCGACCGGCACGTGGATGAGCATGGNGCTGGCAAAAATGTAGCCCTTATTTATGAAAGCCCCGTAACCGGAATTTCATCAAAATACACCTATAACCAACTCCGCAATGAGGTATCTAATTTTGCGGGTGGACTAAGCAACATGGGCATAAAAAAGGGAGACCGCGTACTCATCTATATGCCAATGATCCCCGAAGCCGTGATAGCAATGCTCGCATGCTGCCGTATTGGCGCTATTCATTCTGTCGTCTTTGGGGGCTTTGCCGCGCCCGAATTNGCAACACGGATCGATGATGCGGAACCCGTCGCTGTCATTGCGGGAAGTTGCGGGATCGAGCCTGGGCGGGTAGTTCCGTACAAACCTTTGTTAGACGAAGCCATTGGTATTTCACAANACAAACCAGCTCACTGCATTATCTTTCAAAGAGATGCGAGTCCAGCATCTATGGTCGCTGGCCGAGACTGTGACTGGATGGATGTAATGTCTAAAGGATATCCACAAGAATGCGTGCCGCTCTCCTCGACGGATCCACTCTATATTCTCTACACTTCAGGAACCACCGGAATACCTAAGGGGATAGTTCGCGATAACGCCGGCCACATGGTGGCTCTAAAATGGAGCATGACTAATACCTATGACACCCATGCAGGGGAAGTTTATTGGGCAGCATCCGATATCGGCTGGGTGGTGGGCCATTCCTACATTGTTTATGCGCCACTTTTGCAAGGGTGCACAACTATTATATATGAAGGGAAGCCCGTTGGCACTCCAGATGCTGGCGCTTTTTGGCGCGTCATTAGTGACCACAAAGTGAAAACAATGTTTACAGCACCCACCGCCTTAAGGGCAATTAAACGCGAAGACCCAAACGCCAAATTACTAAGAAAGTACGATCTTGGTCANTTCAAGTCACTGTTTCTTGCNGGGGAACGTGCGGATCCCGATACAATGGAGTGGGCCCATCAACACTTAAACGTTCCCATAGTTGACCACTGGTGGCAAACAGAAACCGGATGGTCAATAACTGGCAACTTTTTAGGACTAGGCGCACTTCCAATACGATTTGGCTCTTCAACCAAACCCGCCCCGGGATTTGAATTAGAAGCGCTAGATGAAAACACCTCGCCACTACCTCCAGGCAAAATTGGAGCACTTTCGATAAAACTGCCAATGCCCCCAGGGTGTTTGCCAACATTATGGAACAATGACGAAGGCTACATTAACTCCTACCTTAAAGAGTTCCCAGGATACTACCAAACGGGCGATGCCGGTTATATCGATGAGGATGGATATATATGGGTGATGACACGCACAGATGACATCATAAATGTAGCCGGCCACCGTTTATCGACTGGCGGTATAGAAGAGGTTCTGGCATCCCACACCGCTGTAGCGGAGTGCGCCGTTATGGGAGTGGCCGACCCTCTTAAAGGACAAATCCCTATCGGTCTCCTAGTTCTTAAGGCGGGAGTTAACAAACCAGGTGACGAAATAACGGCTGAAGCAGTGCAAATGGTGCGGGATTCGATTGGACCTGTTGCATCCTTCAAAACTGCGGTAATCGTAAAACGTCTCCCCAAAACGAGATCTGGAAAAATTCTACGCGGCACAATGCGAAAGATAGCGGATGGCCAGCCCTATGAGATACCAGCTACAATCGATGAGCCCGCCTCCCTAAATGAAATCGCCCAAGATCTCAGTTCGGCAGGCTATCCGGCAAAGTGAACGGGCCAGTAAATCTCCGCGCCTATGGCCTGCTTGTTCGCGACAGCAGGATCCTGATTTCTGAAGAGAAGGTCGCAGGAAAAGACATTCTTAAATTTCCTGGAGGTGGGGTTGAAACAAATGAGACGCCAGAACAGGCCTTACGAAGGGAATTCATGGAGGAATGTTCCCTCTCCATAGAGGTATTGCGATTACTCCACGCCCCGGGGACGCTATACAGTCCCTGGACCCATACCCACTACACGCCCATGTACTACCAAGTTGACGGAATAGGCAAGCCAACAGCACCAACACACGAAGGCCTAAAACTTTCTTTCCTTATTCCTATATCTGCGACCTCTAGCGGTCGAATGGCCGATCCCGAAATAGAGGCAATTCGACGGCTCTTTGGAGATGATCCAACTGCCTGAACGCAACACAATAAGGTAGTGCCCGGCAGCCCTTTATAACGATATGGGTCTCACCTTACTGATAGTCCATTCTATACAATTGGCAGCGTATCTCATCAAAATCTTGGTGTGCTTTAGTCAAAATCCCGTGGCGTATGAAAAAATCAATCAGCACCAAATTACAATTAAACTTAAANTCGTCGCCAGCAGCTACCACATCCATGACCTCCTCCACCGGCCACAATTGGAAGTCCTCCACCTCGCCATCGGTATTGGTTGGCTGGAAATCCAATGGTAACTCTAGCTCGTACGCAAAAATTAAATCGTCGCGTAGGCCATATTGGAGCTCATGACGATAACTAATCGTCCCCACGGGCCTTGCATGCGCAACATAGGCCGGCNCTATATTAGCCTCCTCAGCGCACTCCTTGATCAAGTTCTCCTGCAGACTAATCCCTGCTGGCTGGCCTCCAGCAACTGTATTATCCCATTTCCCAGGATAAACAACTCTATCTGATGCACGCCTTGGCACCCATACAAAAATGTTTCCTGATTTTCGGACATACCCAGTAAGGTGAATCCCATATGCTCGCACTCCAAACGCAGAAACATAGGCCCGGTTCAACTGAAAAAAACTTTGGCCAAATCTGTACCCCACAGAATAAAACTCATCTAATGGTNGCTTTGTCATTTTCTGTTCGTACAGCGCTTGGCCAATTTTATCCATGGCATTACCACGTAGAGCGCTTGTACTAAGGTGGGAGCCTATTACAAACTCGGAGTCTCTATAACCAAGGTACTCTGAAAAATTTGAAAAATTTTGTTGCAAGCTGTCCTTTATCCATCCGATTCTCTTGCCGGCTACCTTTAACTCCCTAAAGCGAGAAAGATCATGTTTGTTGCAAAGTTTTATATGATCCAGAAAAGTCATAAACTTCCACTAATATAATTACTTGTGATCCGAAATGCGGCCCAATATTGCACTAATGGCAAAAAAACAATCAAGGCCTATACTATTTTTCATCCTAGCGCCGTTATCGTTGGCCATAGGATTAGCGGCTTGCACGACAGACAAAATAAATACGGGTCTTGAAGTAGGCCAGATGCGCATGTCTAAGACCGAGTTAGTGACCAGCGATGGAATAAATTTACCCCTAAAAAAATGGAGCCCACAAGGCGCCCCGGAGGCTATCATACTCGCTCTCCACGGGTTCAATGACTATAGTAACGCCTTCTCCAAACCCGCTCAACACTGGACTNNGGAGGGCTTCCTAGTCTACGCCTATGACCAACGAGGTTTTGGAGCCACGTCGGGTGCAGGCATGTGGCCAGAAACCCGTATCCTTATGCAAGACCTCCTGGCGGCAGTTGCTCTACTCAGGGAAGTGCACCCAAATATCCCTCTATATCTTTTGGGGGAAAGTATGGGTGGTGCGCTTCTCATCGCAGCCTCCGATCGTCTTCCCGTCGAAGTTATATCGGGGCTTATTCTCGTAGCGCCGGCGGTTTGGGCCAGGGAAACTATGTCCCCAATGTATGTAGCTACCCTTTGGCTTGGCAACCGCATAATACCATGGCTTCGCCTATCAGGTAAGGGACTTAAAATACAGGCATCGGACAACCGTCAAATGTTGCTGGAACTTGGGAAAGATCCGCTAGTAATCAAGAAGACTCGAATAGATGCAATGTATGGCTTGGTTAACCTAATGGACTCCGCCTTAAGAAATACACCAAACCTCAGAGGACCCACCTTACTACTCTACGGAGCCCATGACGAAATCATTCCGAAACACGCTACAGCAAAAATGTTAACCGCAATGAATAATCGCCCACGGGTTTTGGTATACCCCAAAGGATACCATATGCTACTCAGGGATCTGCAGGCTGAAATGGTCTTGAGAGATATTACAGAATGGATTCGCCGTCCAAATAATGAGCCGCCTTCAGGACAAGGAAATACCTGGAAAACTTTCTTCTAGCCCGTTTTATTTTTGGATGCTCGTTTGTTGTCTCTGCCAACCCGAACTAGCTGCCACGCGACCCAGACTGCAAAGAGCAAAATTATAGCACCCGATAAATACGGAGCATGCCGTCCCCATATGCCAAAGATTGCTCCCGCAAATGTAGGGCCCATTATACGAGCCAAGCTAGCGCCTGATTGCGCAACNCCAAGAGCAGCGCCCTGACCCGATACAGAAGCACGTCGGGAAATGAGGCTATTCAGGGCCGGATTGCAAAAACCGAATCCGCCCGCCAGCAAAGCCGTCGCCAATAATAGTAGGCTGAGATTAGAGGAAAGAGGCATCAGCACAAAACCCATTATCAGTGCCCAAATACCTACAAAAATTACCCTTTCCTCCCCCCAAGCCCTAGTTGCAGGCCCAATTAACCCACCTTGAACAATCGCGGCCACCACGCCAACGTAGGCAAACAAATAGCCTACCTCCCTTGGGCCCCAATAAAATTGGCGCTCCGCCCAAAGTGCTATGGTAGCCTCCAAGCCTGCAAATACGAACATCACTAATAGGAAAAGAAGTATAAGAGGTTTCATATCAGGTTGTTTTATAGCCCCCACTATAGGTGCGAACCAACGCCCCTCTCTCTTTCCTACTCCCTTATTCTTCTCTGGCTCCTTTAATAGAGCCAAGGTCAATACTGCAGCTACCGCTGAAAGGCCAGCTGCAAAAAGCGGCGCCATATAAAAGTTCACCTCGCCGGAACCTGATCCTGACAAAACCCCCCCGATTACCGGTCCAAAAATAAACCCTAATCCAAAGGCTGCCCCAAAAAGTCCCATTCCACGTGCACGATTTTCAGGCTCAGTTACATCAGCAATGTAGGCTTGGGCGGCTGCAATATTGCCTGCGAAGAAGCCTGCCAACATGCGTGCCACAAAAAGCATGAGAAGGCTGCTTGCATACGCCATAAGCAAATAGGCCGCACAAGTCCCCACTAAGCTTAACAATATTACTTGGCGCCGTCCTAAACGGTCACTTACGGACCCAAGGAATGGTGCAGATATAAACTGCATCGTGGAGTAACTCGCCATTAACAAGGTAACAATCCCTGGGGCCGCGCCGAAGTGTTCCGCGTAAAACGGCAATATAGGTATAATTAGACCGAAACCTAATAGGTCTATAAAAACTATTAATATCAGGGCCGGCATAACAACATATATTTAGAAATGTACGCGACAGTTTCTCGGGGTTAAGGCTATCTCTTCCCTCTTTTAGCCCAAATGGGGCCACCTTGGCACTGATTTTTTTAGCAGGCACCTAAAAATGCAAGACACAAGCAGCCGTCCCGAGTAGCGGCATACCTTCAACTACTAGCGCGGAAAGAGATCATGCATCTAAAATCTCTGCACGTGTCAGCCGATGGGCCGGATCTTTTCTTCGTAGAAAATCCGCTGGGCAACCAATATCTCTCTCAACCCACATATCCTCGCTTTAGTTCAAAATTAACCAGACAAGGCGCTTCTCCATGGACTAACAGGCCCTCCAAAGGAGGATGGTGCCGCCTGTGTGATTTGAACACACGACCCCCGCATTCATACCAACTACAATTTTCATTGCCATCACTCACGTGATGTTTGTGGTCTGGACTTTCTCTTCACCATAGCTCCAATGGCCGTAGGTGGGTCGTATAAAGTCTCTACACTCATCCCAACCGAGACTAGCACGGGATTGCCAACAGCCAGACTGTTTAGGTTTCCCCGTTTTAGCGACCTTTTCACCTCGAGGTTTCCCCAGAGGGACGCATAGACAGAAACCAATCTATACGAATGCGATGCTCTACCAACTGAGCTAAGGCGGCATATAGCCAACATAAAGCTTTCGACCACACTTAGGCAACCTCCCTGAATAATTAGACTGGGCTCTCCATTTGATGACCTATACGTAGTATGCTGAAATCTATCCCACACTAATTGGAGATGAAACGATATGAGGGAGGCAAACAGAGGGGGATGGGGCGCAAGTCTGTGCTAAAAGCCTTTTCTATATCATGTCAGTTGCTGCTCCTAGTTATTGGGATCAGCGCCTGCGCATCTTTTGGATCCTGGAACAAACCAAGTTCCATTCAAGCCCTTCGCCAGTTAGTAAAGGAAGGCGATGTAGGAGCGCGAACAGCCCTCGGCCAACGATACGAAATGGGACAAGGAGTTTCCCAGGATCTAAAGCAAGCTAAAAACTGGTATGTGAAAGCCTCCGACGGGGGCGATCCACTAGCAATGTTTTTGCTGGGTCAGCTCCTAGAGTTCGGCATCTCTGGTAGTCCTGACTACGACCAAGCTGCTCTATACTATACCGCAGCGGCGGAACTAGGACATGCCGAAGCACAAGCTCGGCTGGCGCGCTTTTACGAAGAAGGATGGGGCGTACCACAAAGCTTTGAAATGGCCAACAAATGGTACTCTTTAGCGACCCTGCAATGGAATTACGATAAACGTGTACCCTTAGGTTCAAGCTATGCGACAGGGCGAAACATTGTTAAGCACAGCACATATACAATTCAAAGGTTTCAGAGAGCCGCCCAAAGTGGCGTTGCAGAGGCACAATTTGACTTAGCCCACGCCTATGAAATGGGTAATGGCGTTCCTGTTGACAGCATTAAAGCAAAAAAATGGTATCTTTTAGCTGCGGGCCAGGGCCACGAGAGGGCCATGGATGCCCTGAAGAAATTTAACGAGGGCACGAACATCCAAACTCAGCCTACACCGGAAACCAGCCAACAGCAAAAGAGGAGTGATCCCGAAGAACAAGACCTCACGCTGTCTGGGCGGATAATAAGGGAAAAACCCGGGTTTCTGGCCCTGCTATCTTCCTATCGCTCCCTCGAGCTCGCATCAAAAGATACCGCAGAGCTTGCAGAGAGCCTGGCCAGCCTGCTTACAGGACTATCCATTAAAGCCAATCAGTTGGACTTACCAGTTATAGGACGGCTGTATAGGGTTGAGGCAGGACCTTTTGCAACACTCAGTTCTGCCAAAAACTTTTGTGCCCAGGCCCTCCAAAGGAGGGCCTATTGCAGAGTCCTAAATACAAGGGAATAACAGAAAACTTAGCCCTAAAGGCGTCACAACAACTGTTGACCTACTTAATTTAGAGTCTTAACACTTTATACACGAACTTCGATCGTCCAATGACAGGATTTCAAGCTAATAATGTCGCTACTTCCCATTATACTAGCGCCGGACCAACGTCTGAAACGCCCAGCCCTGCCAGTCGACTCTGTCAATAGCGAGGTTCGTACTTTGATGGATAACATGCTGGAAACAATGTACGAAGCACCTGGGATAGGCCTTGCAGCTCCTCAAGTAGGGGTTTCTGCACGTGTGCTGGTTATAGATCTAAATATGAATGACGGAGGCGTGCCAGGAGAACCTTTGCTCGTGGCTAATCCGAAACTAACCTGGACCTCCAAAGAGATGAACACCACTGAAGAAGGGTGCTTATCTCTCCCCACACAATACTCAGAGGTCCAAAGGCCTGCAAAAATTCGCGTTATCTTTACTGATAAAGACAACGACAGGAAGGAGATCGAAGCTGACGGTCTCCTCGCCGCCTGTCTCCAACACGAAATGGACCACTTAGATGGAATTCTTTTCGTCGATCATCTTTCACGCCTGAAAAGAAATATGATCCTCAAAAAGCTAGCCAAGAATAGACGTCACAATTAGTAAAATGTGCGGGAGCTCGCTCGTGGTAGGGTCACTATGAAACCACTCCGAATAATTTTTATGGGAACACCACATTTTGCCTGCCGCGCCCTTGATGAAATCATAAAAGCCGGGCACGAGCCGATTTGTATTTATACCCAACCACCTCGGCCAAGCGGCCGCGGTCAAAAATTAGTTGAGAGCCCCGTCAAAAAATTTGCGTTAAACCACCATCTTATTGTCGAGACACCAACCAGCTTTAGGGAAGCCCGTGTTATCCAGCACTTTTTAGCTAAAGCGGCAGACGTCGTTATCGTTGCAGCCTATGGATTAATTCTTCCGCAAGAAATTGTGCGTAATCGTAACGCACCATGCATTAATATACATGCCTCCCTACTGCCTCGTTGGAGGGGAGCCGCACCCATCCAGAGGGCAATCATGGAAGGAGACAAAACAACGGGCATCACCCTTATGCGGATGGAGACAGGGTTGGACACGGGACCAATAATTGCAAAAGAAGAACTGATGATCGGTGCCGATGACGCCGGCGCTCTCCATGATCGTCTAGCCACCCTGGGAGCTAATATGATTGTAGACTCATTGCAACACCTAGCCGAGGGCCCACTTCCCGAACATCCTCAGGCAACAAACGGGATAACGTATGCCCACCGCCTGAACTCTTCAGACGAACCTCTGGATTGGATGAAGCCAGCCGCTCAGCTATCGCTGCAAATCCGCGCGTTAAGTCCTAAACCAGGGGCGTCTTTTATCAGGGCTGGCGAAAAGTGGAAGATACTGGCAGCAGACATAGATGATTCCTGCACAGATGGAGCTCCCGGCGAAGTCTTAGATAATTGTCTCACAATTTCTTGTGGACAAGGAAAGCTTCACCCCAGAATAGTGCAAAGGCCAGGCAAAAAGCCCCTGCCCACCAGTGAGGTGCTCAGAGGTACTCCGATCCCCATTGGGACAATTCTTTCGTAGGCGACAGATGACCAGATACAAACTTTTAGTTGAGTATGATGGCCACGGTTTGGTTGGATGGCAGCGTCAAGCTAATGGACCTTCGGTACAAGAATTAATCGAGCAGGCCGCTGAAAAATTTTGTGGCAACACGACAGCGTGCACTGGTGCCGGCCGAACGGATGCGGGCGTCCATGCACTTGGTCAGGTTGCCCACTTAGATTTTGCAATGCCCTTCTCAGCTGGCACCGTCCGGGACGCCTTGAACGCCTATCTAAGACCCGCAAAAGTTACTGTTTTGGAGGCCGAACTCGTATCTGAAGAATTTCACTCACGGTTCTCTGCTACCAAGCGGGAGTACTTGTATATTATAGTAAATCGCCGTGCCCCGCTTACACTGGAACAAGGGAGAGCATGGCTTGTTCCCAAGCACCTAGATGTCAAATTAATGAGAGCTGCTGGCGAGCACCTGCTTGGGAAACACGACTTTACCAGCTTTCGGGCGGCAGAATGCCAAGCGAAGTCCCCAGTAAAAACCATGGATAAGATCGAAATCTCCCGCCATGGCGAAACAATCCAAATCACCGTAGAAGCTCGCTCTTTTCTTCACAGACAGGTTAGAAACATCGTAGGGACCCTAATGTTGGTTGGTACAGGGAAATTACAGTCTGATGAAGTGAAGATAATTCTTGAGAAAAAAGACCGTACAGAGGCCGGGCCCTGCGCACCTGCAGAGGGTTTATATCTAAAAGCCATTTCGTACAAACATCCAGCTGGAAAGCTAGTCACCCCGCCTCCCAAACCCACCTAAGCATCGAGGATTAAAGTATCCAGCACCATTCCTGAAAGAACTCCGATGAACACTACAAGTACTGCCTTCCCTACCGTTAAATCGAGCACTAGCCTGGCAATAAAAAAATCATAACAGACCAACAACAGTAGCAAACAGATAGAAATTAAATTACTTAGCTCAGAGCCGGATGCCTGCCCTACCGTACTAACCACGCCGACCAAAAGCCACTGGGCCACTCCGAACCAATTATTCGTGATAATATAAGCAACATAACTCTCCATCCGATCTAAAATTTTGACTAAGACCAACGCTACTAGCGGATAGACCAGCCATCCACTTCCATAACGAAAAATAGATTGCCGCACTTCAAAAGATACTACGCCCTCCCCTGCCCAAGTGTGGACATACACGACACCTAGAAATAAGGGTAGAGCAATAACAGCCGCGCCAAATGACCGCCAGAACCCCGCTACTGTGTAATTGAAGTAATTACAGCCCGCCGCGGCAAACCTCATCAAAAGAAATGCCCCGTAAAGTGCGCTAACAATTTCCCTAGCCATCACTCAACCTAGCATCCCGGACAAAAATAATTATGCAGGATCGCAGTATACACATCCGATAAACGCTCCAACTCCCCAATGGAAACACATTCGTCTGTCCGGTGCATGGTCTGACTAATAAGTCCGAATTCAACTACGGGGCAGACATCCTTTATAAAACGTGCATCTGAAGTGCCTCCCGAGGTTGATAATGCAGGTTTACTCCCGGTAACTTCGTTGATCGCATCTACAACCAGCTCTGCATAATCATCTGCCGCAGTGACAAATGCCTCTCCTGAGACATCAACGCTGAGTTTGTGACTACCTGCATACTTTTGACACACCTCTCTCAGCCAAGACGCTAATTGCTTGCTAGTATGATTGTCGTTAAATCTGATATTTAGACGAATAGTCGCCTCCCCTGGGATAACATTAGTGGCCATGTTTCCGACATCGACACTTGTTATCTCCAAATTACTTGGTTCAAACCTGGGCGTCCCTTCGTCAAACTTATATCCGGTTATCTTATCCAAAAGATTCCCCATGCGTGATAACGGATTAAGAGCTTTGTCGGGGTACGCCACATGTCCCTGTTTACCGATCAACTGGATGACAGCGTTCAGGCTGCCGCGCCGTCCTATCTTCACCATGTCCCCTACTTTCTCTGGGTTAGTTGGCTCCCCAACCAAACAGTGGTCCAAAATCTCCCCTCTCTCTTTCAGCCACTCCAACACTTTGCGGGTGCCATTTATCCCAGTTCCCTCTTCATCGCCAGTTATTAGAAAACTAATAGAGCCAGGATTTTTTCTTCCTTCCGACTCCAGCAATCGAAGATATCGTTCGACGGCAACTACAAATGCGCCTATGGCACCCTTCATATCGACGGCACCACGGCCATGTAAAAAGCCATTCTGCACGACAGCATCAAAAGGGGGGTGCTGCCAATCCTTGGGGTCCCCCACGGGAACAACATCAGTATGGCCGGCATAGCAAAAATTTGGCGATTCGGTGCCTAAACGGGCATAAAGATTGGTCACTTCTGCAGATCCGTCACCTGAAAAACGGAGCACGGTGCACGAGAATCCTAATTTCTTAAGATAACCTTCCAGCACGCCCAAAGCACCTGCATCAAGGGGGGTGATGCTTGGGCATCGCATTAAAGCGCTGGTAATTTTCACCAAATCCACTGTTTCAATGCCTATTTGATAGGTATTATACCGCTGAGTGCTTTTTCAAGAGCGATCCTAGATTATCCTGTTTCTTACCACTATTTGGATGAGAGAACCAATACGATGGAAAAATTAACACACCCTGTTCCAGACAGTTTTTCTGGCTCAAGCCATATTGACCAGAACACATACCAAGAAATGTATAAGGAATCTACAAACGCACCCGAAACATTTTGGGCCAAACAAGCCGAGCGACTAGACTGGATAGAACGGTGGAAAAGTGTAAAAGCTACAAGCTTTCAGCAGGAAGACGTCTCTATCCGGTGGTTTGATGGCGCGAAATTAAATGTTACCTATAATTGTGTTGATCGTCATGCTGCGGCCAATCCAAACCGAACAGCCATTATCTGGGAAAGCGATGATCCAGAAGTCGATAAGAAAATAACATACAGCCAGTTAAAAGATTCAGTTTGCAAGATGGCTAACGTTCTGAAGAAGCATGGCGTGAAAAAGGGGGACCGGGTCACCATCTACATGCCCATGGTCCTAGAGGCGGCCTACGCAATGCTGGCTTGTGCACGAATTGGGGCTATACATTCTGTCGTATTCGGCGGGTTTTCCCCTGACTCCCTTGCCGACAGAATCATAGATTGTGAATCATCTTTCTTAATAACCGCAGATGAAGGAGTCCGAGGGAATAAAGCTATCCCGCTTAAAGCTAATGTGGACCAGGCTCTGGAGCGATGCCCTGATTGTACCAAGGTACTAGTGGTTACTCGAACCGGGGCATCGGTTGGATGGAACACTGACCGTGATCTTCGATGGGAAGACGAGGCCAAAACAGTTCCATCTGAATGTGAGCCAGAACCAATGGAGTCAGAAGACCCCCTCTTTATTCTGTATACCTCAGGATCCACCGGAAAGCCGAAAGGCGTCCTCCACACAACTGCTGGTTATCTGTTATATGCCTCATTAACCCACGAAGCAGTATTCGATTATCACGAGGATGATATTTATTGGTGCACTGCAGATGTTGGCTGGGTAACAGGGCATAGTTACATTATTTATGGCCCTCTCGCTAACGGTGCAACAACCTTAATGTTTGAAGGCGTCCCTAATTACCCCGATGCATCTCGCTGTTGGCAAGTATGTGACAAGCACAACGTAACTATCTTCTATACGGCTCCAACTGCAATCCGTGCTCTTATGCGCGAGGGTGATTCACCGGTCCAGCAAACGAACCGGACAAGCCTCCGGTTACTAGGCACAGTCGGAGAGCCTATAAACCCTGAGGCATGGTCATGGTACCACCAGGTGGTGGGGGAAGGGCGCTGCCCAATAGTAGATACATGGTGGCAAACAGAAACCGGGGGCATCCTTATTACACCACTCCCTGGTGCTACCCCGCTAAAACCTGGATCCGCCACCACACCATTCTTCGGCGTGCAACCCGTCATCGTAGATAGTGACGGGAATATTCTAGATGAGCCTTGCGAAGGTAATTTATGTATTTCTGATTCGTGGCCAGGACAAATGCGCACGGTTTTCGGCGACCACGATAGGTTTATCCAAACATATTTCTCAACATACAAAAATTTGTACTTTACGGGCGATGGCTGTCGCAGAGATGAGGATGGTTACTATTGGATAACAGGCCGCGTTGACGATGTAATTAATGTATCTGGACATCGCATGGGAACCGCAGAAGTAGAAAGCGCTCTTGTCGCCCACCCCAAAGTGGCTGAAGCCGCAGTAGTGGGAGCGCCGCACGAAATTAAGGGGCAAGGCATATATTCGTACGTTACCCTAAATGCTGATCAAGAGCCGTCCGAGGAACTGCGAAAAGAACTTACAAAATGGGTTAGGAAAGAGATTGGTCCAATAGCATCGCCTGACTGGATTCAGTGGTCGCCAAGCCTACCCAAAACTAGATCAGGTAAAATTATGCGGAGAATTTTGCGGAAAATTGCTGCGAATGAACACGAGGATCTTGGAGATATTTCGACATTAGCCGAGCCGGCAGTCGTTGAAGATCTCATAGATAGGCGAATGAACCGATAGGCGGCCGGCCAGAAAGTGGCCCTCACATCATCACCAAAACCTCTGCCACTTCCATGAACGACAAACCTTGCATATTGGCCATCGATCAAGGAACAAGCTCTAGCCGATCACTGGTGTTTGATAGATCGGGGAATATTCTAGCATCCCAACAAAGCGAAGTAACAACAATCCATCCACAGAATGGCTGGGCGGAACAAGACCCAGAGGAGCTATGGGACACAACTTTTCAATCAGCCCACAAAGCCCTTCAGGAGGCAGAGAGCCAAGGGAGCAAAGTAATCGCGATCGGGATCGCAAACCAGAGAGAAACGACACTTGTTTGGAATCGCAATACTGGAAAACCCGTCTACAACGCGATTTTATGGCATGACCGGCGGACCACTGATACCTGTGACAGACTAACGGCCGATGGATGGGAACCTATCATTCAAGAGAAAACCGGCCTTGTACTGGATCCCTATTTTTCAGCTACCAAACTGGCTTGGATCTTAGACAATGTGGATGATGTCAGACCAGGTGCAGAGGACGGGCTAAACCTTTTTGGCACCGTGGATTCGTTTCTTCTATGGAGATTAACGGGAGGAACTAGCCACTCTACAGATGCAACCAATGCTAGCCGCACTAGTTTATTTAACACTGGAACGTCCAATTGGGACAAACAGCTATTAGACATTTTCCGAATACCCGTTCCCTGCCTGCCCACCGTCTGTGATTCTTCCCATGTTTTTGGACAGACAGACCCGACCCTATTTGGGCGTAAAATACCCATACTCGGCATTATTGGAGATCAACAGGCATCCGCGCTCGGGCACGGATGTGTAGAATCGGGATCCGCCAAAGGCACTTATGGAACCGGTGGTTTTTTAATGATAAACAATGGCATAGAGAGATTACAATCCTCCAATAGACTTTTAACCACCGTAGCGTACCGGTTTGGAGGAAAGATGTCCTACGCTACAGAGGGATCCATCTTCGTGGCTGGGGACGCGGTAAAGTGGTTACGGGATGGGTTGAGAATTATTTCAACAGCTTCTGAGATTGAACGACTAGCTCAACTTGCAAAAGACGACGATGGCTTATTCTTAGTACCCGCCTTTAATGGCCTCGGGGCACCTCACTGGGATCCGGACGCCCAAGGCATATTATATGGCATAACAGGCAACACGGCGGGATCACAGGTGGCTCGGGCCGCGTTAGATGCTGTTTGCTACCAAACATCCGACATCGTGGAAGCAGCTCGAAAAGATGGCAACCAACTTGAAACTCTACGAGTAGATGGAGGCATGGCAACCAATGACTGGTTCTGCCAGAGATTAGCTAATATTCTCGACCTGAGAGTAGAACGGGCGAAACTTACTGAAACCACGGCTTGGGGGGCAGCTTTTACGGCCGGCCTCAAAACCTCCCTTTTTAGTAGTCTTGGCCAGATAAAAAGTATTTCTCTGACCGACGGAACTTTTATTCCGTCTATGAAAAACCAACAGCGTTCTGAGCTTTTGAAGGGCTGGGCCAATGCGGTTCAAAAGGCCTCGGTAAGATAGCCATACCCCTGAGGAAACCATGCTATCAGTTGAAACAAAGGAAAGAAATCTTCTATATAGACCCAGGAGAGAGGGAACATGCAAATTTCGGCGGTCGAAACACTGAGCTGCAGCGCAGGCTGGAGAAATTACTATTTTGTCAAGGTGACAACCCAAAATGGGATTGTAGGCTGGAGTGAATACGACGAAGGCTTTGGTTCGCCGGGAGTTACGGCCGTCATCAATAGTCTCTCTAACAGAGTAATAGGCGAATCCGTGCACGACCATGAACGGATTTATTCAGATTTGCACGCATGCACAAGACCAGGCGCCGGCGGTGTAGTCGGGCAAGGTCTGGGTGCTCTCGAAAACGCAATCCTAGATGCCAAGGCCAAATCTCTAGGGGTCCCTTGTTACACTCTTCTGGGAGGCAAAATACGCGATAAGATCCGGGTCTACTGGTCGCATTGTGCCACTTGGCGGATTCAACATCCTGATTTTTACCCTCCTGCAATTCAGNNTCTGGATGACGTAGAGAAAATGGGAAGGGAAGTGCAATCNAAGGGCTTTACTGGNCTAAAAACTAATATTTTTTTATATGAAAACGGTTCAGTTCGGGGTTGGGGCCCAGGATTCTCNTCGCCATTTGCCCCTGANCTAAATGTAGAACGTAACGTTCTCGNGAACATAANAAANCATCTGGAAGCGTTCCGCAAAGGAGCAGGACCCCAAATGGATATTCTTTTGGATTTGAACTTTAACGCCAAAACCGAAGGCTATTTAAAAATATTACGGGCAATCGAAGATCACGATATATTCTGGGTAGAAATTGATAGTCGCAACCCCGCAGCTCTAGCACACATTCGTAGGGCAAGCCGCCACCCTATAAGCTCATGCGAAACTCTTATTGGTCTTGGTGAGTTTCTTCCATACTTTAAGGCTGAGGCGATTGACGTTGCCATTGTCGACACTATGTGGAATGGAGTTTGGCAATCAATGAAAATAGCCTCTGCTGCTAATGCCTATGAAGTGAATGTCGCACCACACAATTTTTACGGCCACCTTTGCAGCATGATGAGTGCCCACTTTGCTGCCGCAACGCCCAACTTGCGGATAATGGAAATTGATATTGACAGGGTGGCCTGGGATAAAGACCTATTTACCCATACTCCTACTATAAAANACGGGCACCTTATATTGGATGAAANACCGGGNTGGGGNACCGAGCCNAATGAAGATGTNCTANAAAACTACCCGCCGCTCCCAACGGGCGGCCTAACGGGCAGAGCTAAACGCGACCATTAACAAATATTTGATAGTGCACGAAGGATCATATCAAGGGGCGGCGGGCCGTCAATGCAGCACCTAAAGTGCCATCATCCAAATAGTCCAATTCTCCTCCAATTGGCACTCCGTGGGCCAATCTAGTAAGCTTAACCTCCGCCCCTGACAATTGATCGGCTAGGTAGTGGCTAGTGGTTTGCCCCTCAACGGTAGCACCCAAAGCAAGAATAACCTCATCCAACTTGTTGACAGATACCCGGGTTAGAAGGGCAGCTATGCTTAAATCCTCAGGACCAACACCATCCAATGGCGACAAAACTCCGCCGAGCACATGATAACGACCCCTGAACACGTGAGCCCGTTCTAAGGCCCATAAACTAGCTACATCTTCGACTACACATAATTTGCTTTGATCCCGCTCTAAATCTGAACAAAGTTGGCAAGGGTCTACGGAATCAAGATTGCCACAGGAGCCACACTTAACGACTGATTTTTCCGCTTCAATCAAATTTCCTATTAAAGGCTGCATAAATTTTTCTGGCTTCTCCAACATGGCTAACACCGCCCGCCTCGCCGACCGTGGACCCAGCCCCGGCAGTCTCGAGAGAGACTGAACTAAACGTTCAATATCGTGTCCAGCCATTAGCCCAAACTCGTTCTATCGCCCAAAAAAAGCATCAGAAAAGCTTCATCCCTGGTGGTAGAGGTAACCCCCCAGTCATACTCTTCATTTCCTCTTCAAATTGGGTATCGGCCCGCGCCTTGGCATCAACACAAGCTGCAACAACCAAATCTTCGAGAACCTCAATATCCATGGGATCTGCCAGCGCAGGATCGATCTTTAATTTTTTCAACTCCCCCTTACCATTGACTGTTGCTACCACCATTCCCCCCCCTGAAGAGCCCTCGACCTCCGCCTCTTGCATTTTAGCCTGCATATCCGCCATTTTACTTTGCATAGCCTGAGCCTGTTTCATAAGCTGCCCTAGGTTTTTCATCATTGTGCTTCCTCACCAATCGACCCATTTTTTTCTGAAATATCACGAACGGCAGTCACTTCGGATTCAGGAAAGTTGTCTAATAAGGCCTGGACACGAGGGTCTTTAGTAGCCTCACGTTTATCTCGCTCCTCCTTATCTAACTTCTGCTCCATTAAGGTTTTCCCACCACCAATATCTGCAAGCTCCACTACCCATTTCCGGCCTGTCCACTCCCTAAGATGCCGGCCAACCAACATCGCAAGCTTCGGCAAGGCGTCCTCACCGACTTGGATTACGATATGCCCTACACTAAAGCTCACTAGACGTACGCGGTCCTGCAAACAAGCATATAACCTCATTTCGCCGCGATCCGAAAATAGCTTCACCACACCATCGAAACTGTCTGGACACTGTTTTACAACTCCGCTCTCTGATGTCACAGTCTCCGTTAGCACCCGTCGGTCCGTATCAGCCATGTCTCCCTCAGCAGGGTCTACAGTGGCACGCAATTTCTGACCCCCATGAGTATCGCCCGCCCCCTCAATTCTTGTGACAAGCTCGGCGGGATTTGGCAAGTCTGCTGCATGAGCCAACCTGACCAACACCATCTCAGTTGCCTCCAGGGGGGCTGACGAGTACTGAACTTCACCGTGGCCCTTAAGTAGTATCTGCCAAGCCTTTGTCAAATCCGAAACGCTAAGTTTCGCGGCCACGGCCTTTCCTCGCTCAAACTCCACCTCGGGGAGCTCTTCTACTGCCTCTGTATTGGTTTCCAACTTGAGGTTAGTCAACCAATGGACAACCCTTAACAAGTCCTCAAGCACAACCAATGGATCGGCACCTGCACCATATTGACTGCGTAAAGTAGAAAATGCATCACCCACTTCGCCCTGCATTACTTGTTCAAAAAGATCAAACACCCGGGCTCGATCCGCAAGGCCTATCATATTCCTGACTAATTCCGTCCCTACTGGCTCATCGCCCGCGTATCCAATCGCCTGATCAAGAATGGACAAACCATCTCGCACCGAACCATCTGCAGCCCGCGCTATTAATGACAGGGCAGTAGAATCGGCGGCAACAGATTCCATTTTTAGTATTTTCTCAAACTGTTCAATCAAAGCATCTGCCGACACCCGCCTGAGATCAAACCGTTGGCAACGCGAAATCACCGTCACAGGTATCTTGCGCACTTCCGTAGTCGCGAAAATAAATTTTACGTGAGGAGGCGGCTCCTCCAGGGTCTTGAGGAGGGCATTAAATGCATTGACCGACAGCATATGCACCTCGTCAATGACATATACCTTGTATTTCCCCTGCACCGGCCCATATCTAACCCCGTCAATAAGTTCTCGAATGTCATCGACACCGGTCCGGCTCGCAGCGTCCATCTCAAGAACATCGGGATGATTGCCCAGAGAGATCGCTTTACAATCAGCGCAGCCATCACANGGCTCAAATGTCTCCGTCTCAGCACCTTGCGGCCCGGCAGAACAATTTAATGCTCGAGCAATTAGGCGGGCGGTGGTTGTCTTGCCAACACCCCGAACACCAGTAAGAAGAAAGGCATGAGCCAACCGCCCCATATTAAAGGCGTTGGCAAGAGTCCTAACCATAGCCTCTTGACCTATTAAATCAGCAAAAAAATGAGGCCGATACTTCCTTGCCAATACGGTATAACCGCCCTGTGAAGAACTCATTTTCTACTGCACACCCTTACTACTCAAAGTTATTATCCCCGCCTNGGCCATCTTAGAGTGTTCTTCCCTAAGCCGCGAAAAAGGAGCCGGCAGCAACCCAGAAAAGCCTCGTTACGGCTGCTTCCTTCCGGATCTGACCGGGTTACCGAGCCATCTGCCCACCACCGAACTCCCAGGACACTATATCATCATTCTTCACCAGGGGCACCAAAACCCATAGTAACTATTTTCACTGCACACAGAGAAGCCGTCTTGCCTTAAACTCACCACAAAAATTCCTTGGGCTAAAATCGGCTACCTTTGCGGGCCTCTATTTCGGTAACTATCCGCAAAATATACCCCCAGAATGGTGACTGTTCTGGAAAAGAAACCTAGCTCTTCCAGTGCGAGCCTTACCGATGTATCAGTTGGATGCCCAGCCACATCCGCATAAAATCTAGCAGATGTGAAGGAATCGACCCCAAGGTAGCTCTCTAGCTTAAGCATATTGACACCATTTGTAGCAAAACCACCAAGAGCCTTGTAAAGCGCCGCAGGTATATTACGAACCTCAAAAACAAAGGTCGTTATGATTGGTCCATCTTCTGGGTTCGGGTCTATCGGTTCTTTAGACATAACAGCAAACCTAGTCGTATTGTGCTCAGCGTCCTCAACATTCTCTCGTAATATATCAAGATCATAAATCTCCGCAGCTAATCGNGAAGCTATCGCCCCATGGCGCTTATCACCTGTTTTGCTGATTTCGGCAGCAGCTCCTGCCGTATCAGCAACTACTCGCGCTTTGATCCCAAGGCCAGAAATCAGTGATCGACACTGAGCTAGAGCATGCATATGACTATGCACCTCGGTAAGATCTCTAACCGAGCCCCCTCTGCACCCAAGCAAGTGGTGGTTGACGGGCTGGAAATGCTCTCCAATGATATGCAGCTTTGAGCCAGGCAATAGGCGATGAATATCGGCCACCCGGCCGGCAATAGAATTCTCGATTGGAATCATTGCGAAGGCTGCTCTTCCCTGCTCTACAGCGGCAAAAGTTTCCTCAAATGTTGAACACGGAAATGGCTCCAAGTCTGGATATGCCCCCCTGCACGCCATATCAGAGTAGGCCCCTTGAAGACCTTGAAACGCTATTTTCTTATCTGAACGCTCTGCCATTCGCTCCCCACTTACTCGTCGGCCCCGAATATCCGTCTCACCTTGGCCAAATCAGCTGGGGTATCTACGCCTAGAGGAACGTCATTCACTCGGGCCACATCTATCCGCATCCCGGCCTCCAGAGCCCGCAACTGTTCAAGTTTCTCTCGCAACTCCAGACTGCTGGGCCTCAACCCAACAAATTTGACCAAGGCGGCACGCCGATATGCGTATATCCCTATATGATGCCACAAATCCCCAGCCCCAGCCGGTGCAACAGCGCGAGTAAAATATAGCGCTCTCGCCACCCTCGTGGCTTCTGTATCTCCCAATGCGGCAATAACCTTAACTACATTTGGATCGTNCCGTTCCTCCTTATCCTGGATCTTAGCTGCCAGAGTGGCTATGTCTACCTCCGGATCTCGCAAAGGCGCCAGCACAGCTGAAATAGCTTTTGGCTGTAAATTAGGCAAATCTCCCTGCAAATTAACTATCTTATCAAAGATGCCCTTGGGATCAATTTTTTCGAGTGCCTGAAAAACACGATCAGACCCTGAAGGTAGGTCGGGGTTGGTCAAGACCGCCTCGCCTCCCGCATCGTGAACCACATCTACTAGTTCCACATTAGCACATGCCACAATAACCCTGCCAGCATCGGCCTCCACTGCCCGACGCCAAACCTGCACGATCATTGGAGCATCACCTATCTTTGCCAACGGCTTACGGGGCAATCTACTTGACCCCAAACGCGAGGGAATAATAATTAGTACTGGCTCAGCCTTTTTCACAATTTATACCCTTTATCCCCGCTGATAAACGCTGGNGCTCCTGATCACTATAAACTATTAAGTATTACACTTTTTCATAAAAAACCGATAACGTCTTTGTAGACAGACAACGAAAGAATGTAAAAGCCATGNCGGCAATAGAAATCAATAAATATATAGGAGCGGCCTTAACCACGGCGCTTTTCCTCATGCTCGTAAACATGCTGGCTGACAGCATATTTCGTGGCCACAGCAAAACGGCCGGTCCAGCTTATACTATCGCAACAGTTGAGTTTGCGCCGAGAGATACAGAGCCTGCCGCAAATAAGGNCCCAAGTCTAATCGTATTACTCGCCAACGCTGATAGCGATTCGGGCAAAAAAATAAGCAAGAAATGTATCGCCTGTCACACATTTTCTGAAGGCCAAGACTCTAAAATTGGCCCCAATTTATGGGATGTTGTTGGCCGTGATATCGCGTCAGGAACGGAGTTCCCATATTCAAATGCATTACAAAATATAGAAGGAAAATGGGACTTCGCTGAGCTTGATAAATTTTTGACCTCTCCAAAAAAATATGCAAAGGGTACCAAGATGGCCTTTCCGGGGATCGGGAACCCCTCAGATCGTGCCGATGTGCTTGTATACCTAAGAAGTCTTTCCTCAACGCCTACAGACTTGCCCGAGAACTGAATTTCAACCACTTTTATTGAAAGGGAAGATACATGCTAGGAAGGCATCTGAAAAAATTCCTTTTGATAATGCTCTGTCTTTTAGCCCTAACGTCACCTTCAAGGGAGAATAGTAGTGCAGAAATCCAAAAATCACATGCTTTATCAATGTATGGAGACATTAAATACCCGCCAGGTTTCACTCATTTTGATTACGTGAACCCAAATGCTCCAAAAGGGGGCTCTGTTCGGTTGGCAGCCATCGGCACTTACAACAGTTTTAATCCTTTCATAATTAAGGGAATCGCCGCAACAGGATTATCGATGATATATGATGGGCTTTTGGAAAGCTCCCAGGATGAGGCCTTTACAGAGTATGCAAGACTAGCGAAATCCATTGAGATGCCGGAAGACAGGTCGTGGGTAATTTTTAATCTCCATCCCGAGGCTCACTGGCATGACGGTATGCCTATAACGGCAGATGACGTTATCTTTAGCTTTAACATTTTGATGGAAAGTGGAAATCCTTTTTACAAGGCTTACTATGGGGAGGTATCGAAAGCAGAGAAACTTAACCCTCATTCTGTTAAATTTAGCTTTGGGCAAAACGTTAACCGTGAACTACCTTTAATAATGGGACAGTTTACAGTCCTACCCAAACATTACTGGGCGGACCGTGATTTTTCGCAAACGACTTTGGAACCCCCGCTTGGGAGTGGGCCGTATAAAATAGATTCTTTTGAACCAGGGAGATCGGTGACATATAGCCGTGTTGCTGACTATTGGGGGAAAGACCTACCCGTTAATAGGGGCCGCTACAATTTCGACAAAATAAAATATGATTACTACCGAGATTCGACCATCGCAGTTGAGGCCCTAAAAGCCAATGAGTATGATTTTCGGAATGAGAATATCGCTAAGAACTGGGCCAGCGCATATGACATTGCGGCTGTGAAGGAAGGGCGCTTAATAAAGGAACTTATTGCCCATGAAAGCCCCACTGGGATGCAAGGCTTTTTCTTTAATCTTCGCCGACAACAGTTTGCTGACCCTTTGGTAAGAAGAGCTTTAATGTTTGCATTCGATTTCGAGTGGACTAACGACAACCTCTTTTATGGTCAATACACTCGGACAACGAGCTATTTTTCTAACACAGAACTAGCGTCCAGCGGCATCCCTGAAGGCAAAGAACTTTTACTTTTAGAAAGATTTCGAGATCAAATTCCCGATGCCCTGTTCAGCGAACCCTATAAAGTGCCTACTACTGATGGTTCCGGGAATATACGGGAAAATCTCCTGCGGGCCACGGCGCTCTTAGCAGAGGCAGGTTGGGTGATTACAGATGGCTCCCTAAAAAATAGTGAGGGGACTCAGATGTCTATCGAGTTCCTTCTAGTGTCCCCTGCCTTTGAGCGGGTTGTAGCACCTATGGTACAAAATTTACAACGTTTGGGAATTGACGGGAGCATTCGGATCGTCGATACCGCACAATATCAAAACCGACTTGATGACTTTGATTTTGATATAATAGTCGTCGCCCGTGGCCAGTCGTTGAGTCCAGGAAATGAACAACGAGGGTATTGGGGGTCAGACTTTGCCGATGCNGCNGGNAGCCAAAANTTCANNGGAATAAANANTCCGNTCNTNGANTCCNTAATTGAATCTCTNGTCTCTTCTCCAGATAGNGANAGCCTAGTAACTNCCNNCCNAGCACTNGATCGNGTCTTGCTCTGGGGNNANTATGTAATTCCNCATTGGCACATCAGAAGTTTTCGGATGGTCTACTGGGATATATTTGGCAAGCCGTCAATATCTCCAAAATATGGAACCCCATTCCCAAACACCTGGTGGTATGACAACGGCCAACACCGCGCCGCAGAGGTTACCCCTGTAAGCAACCTCTCGGAGGCGAAAGAACCCCCAGATACAATTGCCCCCGAGCACCTAGCTAAACAAGAGCGCGATACAATGCTATATTTAGCCTTTCTAGGCATTANNATAGTGGTAGTAATGCTATATATTAGGCGTCGTTTTTTTAGGTCGTCGTAATACCCTACAGAATCCATTTCCGAAACCTTGAGGCATGGCAGCATATATAACACGGCGCCTATTGCTAATAATCCCGACCTTATTTGGGATTATGTTGATCAATTTCCTAGTAATTCAAGCTGCGCCGGGCGGTCCCATTGAAAATATAATNTCTCAATATGCAGGCACTGCGGTTGACGCTACAGTGCGGATCTCCGGCGACTCACAAGCAGAGGTACTGGGCCAAGCCCAGATTCAGAATAGTACCAAGGTCACTAGTAAGTACCGGGGTGCCCAGGGCCTTGATCCAACGCTCATCGCACAGCTTGAGGCCATGTATGGTTTTGACCTTCCACTGCACCAGAGGTTTCTTAAAATGTTGGGAAACTATCTCCTTTTTGATTTCGGCGAGAGCTTTTTTCAGGACCGCAGCGTCGTTGATCTCGTAAAGGAAAAAATGCCGGTTTCCATATCCTTGGGTCTATGGACCACTTTACTTATTTATCTGATTTCAATTCCCCTGGGCATTGTAAAAGCAATTAAAGATGGATCNCGGTTTGATTTATACAGTTCTGCAGCTGTNGTCGTCGGCAATGCCATACCTGGCTTNTTNTTNGCAATCTTTCTTATTGTTGTATTTGCAGGCGGCAGGTATTTGGATTGGTTTCCTCTACGCGGCCTCACTTCAGCCAACTGGGAAGAACTAAGCAGCCCTGGAAAGATAGTAGATTATTTTTGGCATATGGCGCTGCCTATCTTGTCCATGGTGATTGCTGGGTTTGCAGGACTTACCCTCTTAACAAAAAACTCCTTCCTAGAGGAAATAAATAAACAATACGTAATTACAGCAAGAGCAAAGGGGCTAACAGAGCGCAAAGTTNTGATAGGACACATTTTTCGAAATGCCATGCTAATCGTTATCGCAGGCTTTCCCAGTGCGTTTATTGGAATACTTTTTACAGGCTCACTTCTAACAGAAATTATTTTTTCTCTTGATGGCCTTGGCCTACTTGGCTTCGAGGCCGCCATAAATCGTGACTATCCCGTTATGTTCGCCACTGTTTATTGCTTCACCCTTTTAGGACTTATCATGCATCTCATTGGAGATATAACNTATACCATGGTCGATCCACGAATCGACTTTGAAAATCGCGAGGTGTAGCTTTGCCTCTCCCAGTATTTCAAATATCTCCTTTATTAAAACGTAAACTCGATAACTTTAGGCAGAATCGCCGGGGATACTATAGCCTTTGGACATTTCTGTTCTTATTTGCGCTCACCCTGCCGGCTGAATTCATAGCTAATGATACTCCCCTCCTAATCAAATTTGAGGGGCAAATTTACTATCCTATTTTTATCTCTTATCCGGAGACCTCTTTCGGTGGCGATTTCGAGACAGAACCCAACTACAAGGATTCTTATATTCAAGAACTCATAAACGAAAACGGCTGGATGATCTGGCCTCTAATCCCATACCGACATGACACAATCATTTATAATCTAGACTCTCCTGCGCCCTCCCCACCCGACCGTTCGAATTGGCTTGGAACTGATGATCAGGCACGAGATGTTTCTGCGCGACTGATATACGGCTATCGTATTTCCGTACTATTTGGTCTGACACTAACAATCTGCGGATCCATCATCGGCATTCTGGTAGGTGCAATCCAGGGCTATTTCGGTGGGTGGATAGATTTACTGGGGCAACGAGCCATAGAAATTTGGTCAGGACTACCCATCCTTTATCTTTTGATCATTTTAGCCAGTGTTGTAGAGCCTAATTTTTGGTGGCTTCTAGGGCTCATGTTACTCTTTAGCTGGATGACCCTAGTCGGGGTTGTTCGCGCAGAATTTTTGCGAGCTCGAAACTTTGACTTTGTAAAGGCTGCCCGCGCCCTAGGACAAAGCGATTTTCAGATCATGTTTAAGCATGTTTTGCCTAATGCAATGGTGTCTACCCTCACCTTCCTACCTTTCATTTTGACAGGTTCCGTTACAATATTGACCTCTCTTGATTTTTTGGGATTTGGACTCCCCCCAGGATCCGCGTCTTTGGGNGAGCTGCTAAATCAGGGAAAAAATAATTTACAAGCTCCGTGGCTTGGCCTCACTGGCTTTTTTATCTTAGCCCTAATGCTATCACTTTTGGTATTCATTGGGGAAGCTGTCAGAGACGCCTTCGATCCACGAAAACTATTCCCTGGACGGATATAATGCCCCTTCTTGACATTAAAAATTTATCCATAGATTTCGCACTCCCAAATCGGATCGTCAACGCAGTGCAAAATTTTTCACTCACGATATCCGAGGGAGAAACTGTTGCACTAGTCGGGGAGTCTGGATCAGGAAAATCTGCTACTGCTTTATCTATACTACAATTACTTCCTTATCCACAGGCGACCCATCCCCAAGGCAGCATAATCTTCGAGGGACATGAACTAATCGGCGCTAGCAAAAAAGAAATGCAAGCCATACGGGGTAGCAAAATATCCATGATTTTTCAGGAGCCTATGACATCCCTTAACCCACTTCACACCGTTGGAAAACAGGTGGCAGAAATCTTACAGGTGCACCGTGGGTATAGGGCAGCATCGGCTAACGATGAAGCATTGGAAATGTTAGATGTCGTGGGACTCGCTGATGCCAAGTCGAGGTTTGATGCCTGGCCTCACCAGCTTTCGGGAGGGCAAAGGCAGAGAGTTATGATTGCTATGGCTCTTGCTAATAAACCTCGTCTGCTCATAGCAGACGAACCCACTACCGCTCTCGACGTCACCATACAGTCTGATATTTTGCATTTATTACGAAGGCTTCAAAACGACCTGGGAATGTCCACACTTCTAATCACACATGATCTGACCGTAGTCCGTAATTTTTCCGACCGAACATACGTAATGAACCAAGGCCAATTGGTCGAGCATGGCTACACCAAAGATATATTTAATATCCCAAAAGCCTCCTATACCAAGACCTTACTAAACTCTCAGCCGGCGGGCGCCCCAAATCCACCGGATTTATCGCAAAAAACGCTGATGGAATTGAACAACGTGAAAGTATGGTTCCCTATCCGGCGAGGGATTTTGCGCAAGACTGTAGGTCACATCAAAGCAGCAGACGGGATTTCGCTATCGATTCGAGAAGGGGAGACGCTGGGAATCGTTGGCGAATCCGGCTCAGGAAAAACTACCCTAGGTCTTGCTATGTTGCGATTAATATCGAGTGAAGGGACGATTAAGTTTAAGGGTCAAAATATGCAAAATAAAAAACAAAAAGCCCTGCTACCCTTTCGAAGCGAGATGCAAATCGTGTTTCAAGATCCATTCGCTTCTTTAAGCCCTCGGTTATCGGTGCAACAAATAATCGAAGAAGGTCTCCAAATTCATGGCATTGGAAATACCCCAGACCATCGAGAACGAATAGTAACCGATGCACTAACTGAGGTGGGGCTGATCCCTGAAGATATGCATCGCTACCCCCACGAGTTTTCGGGAGGGCAACGACAGCGTATCGCCATTGCTCGAGCAATGGTGCTTAAACCAAACCTATTAGTCCTTGATGAACCTACTTCTGCTCTCGACTTATCGGTACAAGCACAAATAATAAATTTACTGCGGGCACTTCAGGCACAATATAACCTCGCATATGTTTTCATTAGTCACGACCTCCGTGTTATAAAAGCCTTAGCCAACGAAGTAGCTGTTATGAAGAATGGTTCAATCGTTGAGTTTGGCCCAACACAACATTTGTTTGAGAAACCCCGAACGAATTATACAAAACGTTTAATCGACTCCGCCTTTCTTCAATAGCCCACTACTGTAACCGCACCTAACAGGATCTGACATGACCATTCTTTTTATTAGTGAGAGCGATAATCCTGATGAATGGCGTCGTGCCCTACAAAAATTGATTCCAAATATTGACTTAAGGGTCTGGCCCAATGTTGGGAAAAGAAGTGACGTGCATACAGCCCTAGTTTGGAAGGCGCCATATGGGGCTCTAACAAATCTTCCTAACTTATCGCTAATTCAATCACTTGGCGCAGGCATAGATCACATCTTTAATGATCCACAAAGGCCCAAAGACGTCCCCGTTGCCCGTCTCGTAGACCCAGAACTCACTCGACAGATGGTCGAGTATTCGGTTTTGGCGGTTTTAAGCCGTCATAGACGAATAGATGAACTCCGGCGAGCTGCTGCCGATCACCTCTGGCATGTCCCTCAGCCAACACCCTTTGAGGATAGCCGGATTGGAGTACTGGGCCTGGGCGAAATCGGTCTTTCAATAGCGCAAAAATTAAAGTCATTCCAATTTTTAGTCGCAGGTTGGAGTCGAAATCTAAAAGAAGTAGAGGGTATAACCTGTTACCACGGAGCAACTGGCCTAAAAAACATACTCCACTCTACCGATATTTTGATCTGTGCCTTGCCGTTGACACCCATCACCAAAGGCATTCTAAACAAAGATACCCTAGCCCTCTTACCCAAGGGCGCTTATTTAGTTAATTTAGCAAGAGGAGAGCATGTAGTAGAGCCAGACCTTCTGCAGTTAATAGAAGAAGAGCATATTTCTGGTGCCTTCCTGGATGTTTTTCAAACGGAACCGCTACCCGAATCCCACCCGTTCTGGAAACATCCTAGTATAACTGTCACACCGCATCTAGCTGGACTAACTATCGCGGACAGCGCAGCAAACCAAGTTGCTGAGAATATAGAACGCATTGCAATGGGAAAATCTCCGCTCAATCAGGTTGATCCAGCACAGGGATATTAAAGAGTGATATATCGCTATAAATTCTTAGATTAACCATATCTCCTCAGCAACAATGCTACCAGCGCCCGGACAGCGAATGCCTCGCCCCCCAATGGCCTTCCTGGCCGATCCTTCCGATTCCATCCCATAATGTCGAAATGAGCCCATCCCTCCACATTTGAAACAAATTCTTGCAAGAACAAGCCAGCACTTATTGCCCCACCATAGCGATGGTTAGGCACATTACTGTAATCAGCTATCTTACTTTCCAGATCATCCAGGTATCCCCCCCATAATGGCATTCGCCACAACGGATCCTGTTGACAGATTGAATGCACGGACAGCTCGTCTGCCAAGGAATCATTGTTGGTAAACATTGCGGCAATTTCGGTGCCTAAAGCAACCCGAGCAGCCCCAGTTAATGTAGCAACATCGATAAGCAATTCAGGGGACTCTTCGCATGCCTCCGTTAGTGCGTCACAAAGAATCAAGCGACCCTCGGCGTCCGTATTCCCAACCTCTACTGTTTTACCTGATCGTGTTTTTATTACATCTCCAGGTCGGAAAGAGGACCCCGAAACACTATTTTCGACCGCCGGGATTAGCACACGCAATCTGATATTTAGGTTCAATTGCATTACCGCTTTCGCCAGTGCAAGTACATGGGCAGCACCACCCATATCCTTCTTCATTAAGAGCATATTATCAGACGGTTTTAGATCTAAACCGCCACTGTCAAAGCATACGCCCTTCCCAACAAGGGTAACCTTTGGTGCCTCTGGTGAACCCCATTTAAGATCAATAAGTCGGGGGTCCTGCTGACTTGCTCGACCCACGGTGTGAATAGTGGGGTACCCCTCATCCAAGAGGCTTTTACCCGAGATGTGGGTCACAGTAGCATCTCCAACGACCGCCACCTCATCCGCCACCGCCGCCAGCCCCTCAGGACCCAAATCGTTAGCAGGAGTATTTATAAGATCTCTAACGAGCCAGACTGCCCCCGCTAGGATCTGGGCCTGTTGCAACTCCTCAGGATCTGGAACCACAAGCAAACCCGGCCGTCTTTTCGTGGTCTTATATTGATCAAATTGGTATGCCCCAAGAGCCCAGCCCATTGCCAAGCCGCCTAGCGAACTTACGGATCCGGGTTCCGAAGAGACGACGTAATTTCCCGTTGGCAGCCGACCAGGCAACTCCGCCAGGGTCCAGACATCAAGATCTTGTCCCACCCCCACCAACACCCGTTCCAAGCCACCGTTCGCGTCTGGCACCAGGCAAATCTCAGATTTCCTCGGAAAAAATTGAGTGCTATCCACCCACTTATTTGGAGTATCTCCGGCCTCGGTCCTCCACTTTGACCATCCAGCCTCTGTTACAACCTCAATTGGAGTAGGCGATTCCGAAACATCGCCTGGCCCAACTATGTTATAGTTCCCTTTATACAACGCTCTACCCTCTTCTCACCTGGTGACAGATATATGGATCTTAGTTGTAACCGGGAAGCGCTGAGAAGTCAGTAGACACAATTTAGTCTTAATAAATTACCGCCCGCGCGGAGCGCAGTTGGACAGAGGGGACCCCAACTAACACGCCCCAGTTGGCACATGGCGCAGGCGGCATATATATTACGAACCGGAACCCCCTATGGATCACTAACACCCAAAATCTCGAAGGACCACTAGATAAATGGATTGTGGGCCCACTGCAAAAGTGCCTGCCTTTGCCTAGGTCTACACCCGAAGTCACCTGGAGAGCAGTTCGCCCTTACTTGACCCTCATGGCGACGAAAAGACCGCCATCTCCGAATTTGAATTGTATCAATTTCAGGTAGTCTTCTGCCCAACCAGTAGCGACAGAACCACTGAAACCAGCCGCGAGGATCGGGCCCATAGATCCAACCATTCTTCCTCCAAGCACTCAGAGGCTGTCGGCTTTTTATCCCAAAACAATTCGCCTTCGGGTTTGGGCGATCACAAATTTTAGCGCTTGAAAACCACTCTTCCGGAAATTCATCCTGGCAATCGTTACAGTATTTGCCCTCAAAAACCCCCAATTCGAGAATCTTCTTTGGAGAGAAGTAGGGCAAAAAGCCTTCGTTGAAACGCCCTCCTTCGGGCGCACTCAAAGTATACTTGTAACCCGACTGCATGGTATCATTTACTATTATCACCCTGACCTCAGGCGTCGCTTTTTTTTACCACAGCTTTAGGCGGTTAAGAAAAAAACCAAGGAGGCCCTTCATGCGGAGGGGCGCATCAGTAACCACAAAACATAAACAATCTTCTCCTGCGTCCACTTTTGGCTTGTGCACATCGTGAATGCCCCGCACAGCCACATCCCCACGACTATATCTACCGAAGGCATCAGAAAATCCCCCTGATAAAACCACTGTCATTTCCGTTCCCTCATGAGTATGGGTCGGCATATTGATCCCTGCCGGCAAGGTCATTAACCGCGCAGCACTATTTTTCCCGGGCTGGGCAATGTCTATGTACTTTATTTTTCCGCCTAGTTTCTTCCATTTTAAGTCGCCCAGTGAGGAACCAAGCTTGCTCCTTAAGGGAGCCGGTATTAACTCACAGGTCTCCTCATCGTGCGTTGGCGAGGGCTCTCCGCCATAGTTTTCCTCCAAACTTGCAAGAACGCGATCCTTAACGCCCTCGCCGGGATCACTACCATTACTAGAGGCCAATAAAGACCCCCCAATTGCGTCGAAGTGCTCGACGGCCTTTCGGCTGTCGGGGCACAATGTTAGGTGTGTTGCAACTAAAATAGCCTTCATTTCAGGCAAGTTCCCTGCAGAAAACTCAGCTAAAATCTCGTCATCCAGTTGTTGGTCAGGCATTAAGTGTTCCTCCCACAGATTTCCGAAGCTTTGCTAATGCAAGCCTGGATCTTGATTTAACAGTACCCAAAGGCAAGTTTAACTCGCCAGAAATTTCTTGATGGGCCTTACCCTCAAAAAAAGACATCTTAACGATCCTTGCTTGATCCCCAGGTAATTGTGATATAGCCGTTTGTAGACGCTTTTGGTTCTCAGAATTCTCTATGACTTCGTCCTGATTCGCCTCTGCACTTGGCTCATAAGCTGGGTCTTCTGGGTCCAGGGCCGGAGCGGGCGTTTTGCGTAGCATGGTTATTCTCTTGTTCCTAGCCACTGTATATAGCCAAGTCGAGAAACTGGCCTTGGATGGATCAAAAGTATCCGCCTTTCTCCACACCGCCAACATAGCTTCTTGAACAACCTCATCAGCAGCAGCCCCGTCAGCACCCATTTTCATGGCAAAAAAGCGCACCCGTGGCGCATACCGATCAAACAATTCCTCAAAAGCATCTCTATTTCTATCTACTGCAATGGCACGCACCAAACTCGCATCCAGGCGAGCCCCCGACTGGGTTTTCCCGGGATTCAGAGCTCTTTGGCTGTCTAAATTACCTGAGTGATTTATTTCCATTAGAGGCACGCTTTTTTTATTTGCCATTTTGAAGATAGCCTCTTATACGCTAGAACCCACGTGCCAGATCACATTGCCAGCTAATAACTCTTCCGATCCTGGCTCCCTCTGCCTGCGTACTTAGGCACTCTTGCCATAAAGTTCAATGGCCATACCCTCAGTTAGGATTTGTTGTGGACGGCTCCGTACCCCTAGGAAGATTAGATATAGCAGTTGTCGGATCAGGCATATCCGGATTAACAGCTGCATTGATTTTGTCGAAAAACCATAAGATTACCCTCTATGAAAAAGAGGCCCGCCCCGGTGGCCACAGCAACACTATCCAGATTATTGAAGAAGACCGTTCGGTCCCCGTTGACACGGGCTTCATCGTCTACAACGAGGAAAATTATCCGAATTTTACTCAGCTATTACAGTATCTGAATGTCAAGTCTCAGACGACGTCCATGTCATTCTCCTACAGCCTGTCGGATAGAGGCATGGAGTACTGTAGCAACGGCCTTAACGGACTATTCGGACAACGCAAAAACCTGCTAAACCCTGACGCTTGGCAGCTATTGAGAGGACTCCTGAGGTTCTACAAAGAGGCTCGCTCCATCACAGTGAGCACACATCCAGATTTGACTGTGGGTGAGTTTCTCAAAGAAGGCGGGTATTCTAAATCCTTTGCCGACCTTCATCTCATTCCCATGATTTCTGCGATTTGGTCAACCTCAAGTCAAAGCACCCAACGAATACCGATTTCCTCAATCGTTCGTTTTTTTGACAACCATGGGCTCCTCCAGTTCCGAAATCGTCCCCGGTGGAAAACCGTCTGCAAGGGCAGCAGCGTCTATGTCTGGCGCCTGCTTAACGAAGCATCTGTAAGATTACAATTGGGCCAGGAGATTTCAACAATATCGCGAACCAATAATGGCGTTACTGTTAGGAATATGCACGGCGCCACAAAAAATCACGACGCCGTTGTTCTGGCTACCCACGCTGACCAAGCCTTGCGGCTACTAAACGCCCCCACACCTTCAGAAACACAAATATTAGGGAAATTTCTCTACCAGAAGAACACAGTGGTGGTGCATAACGATGACAGCTTAATGCCCTCACTTAAGAAATTATGGTCCTCGTGGAATGTGCAGAGTAACAGCCGATCGCTAGACAGGATGACCGTGACCTACTGGATGAACAAGTTGCAAGCCCTCGATTGCCAGAAAGATTATTTTGTTAGCTTAAACCCTTATGATATTTCTTGTTCTAGAACGATTTATCGAGAATTTTCTTATAGCCACCCCATACTGGATAGTCAGATGCTTTCAGCACAACAAGACTTGAGACTAATTCAAGGAAAGAGAAATACCTGGTTCTGCGGCAGCTACTTCGGCTACGGGTTCCACGAAGATGCGCTAGTCTCAGCCATTCAAGTTGCAGAAGCACTCGGATCCATGCGGCCTTGGGGAAAATCAAACACAGACCTTCCATATAGCTCTACCTCCACCGCCGTAAAATCGAGGGCGGTTGATGCCTAAGTCGGCCCTGTATCACT
Organism: Rhodospirillaceae bacterium; assembly: GCA_002728255.1. NCBI lineage: Bacteria > Pseudomonadati > Pseudomonadota > Alphaproteobacteria > Rhodospirillales > Rhodospirillaceae > Rhodospirillaceae bacterium. The sequence continues at coordinate 99,370 of PBWV01000034.1, forward strand.
GCGAAGTAGTGCACAAGAGACTGTACCCGAAACGCCACAGCTTCAAATACACGACAGCTATGCTACTCCTAGACCTTGATGACCTTGAGCGTACATCCGCGCAACATCGATTTTTCTCTTATAATCAATGGAATATATTCTCTTTTTTTGATCGCGATCATGGGCCCAGTGATGGCACCCCACTTCGACTCTGGGCAGAGAATCTAATGCGCGAAAAAGGGATAAACTGTTGTTCTGGGGAGGGAACTTTACTGCTACTCACCCTTCCCAGGATGTACGGCTATGTTTTTAATCCCCTCAGTATTTATTATTACTTTGATAGCAAGGAAAAACTTACCGCTGTGATTTATCAGGTGACTAATACTTTTGGCGGCCGCCATTGTTACGTGATTCCTATTGACCACCACCAGAAATCAGGAACGCTTTATACACACAGCGCAGAAAAACAGCTATTCGTGTCACCATTTATCAGTATGTCCGCAACCTATGATTTTTATATCAGGACACCCAGCAAAAATATTCAGCTTGCAATCCATGAATTCGAGAATGCTAAGCATGTTTTAACGGCAACTCTAAGTGGAAAAGAGGAATCCCTAAACAACGAAACTATAATTGCGGCAGCTATTCGCTATCCATTATTAACATTCAAGGTTATCGGGGCCATACATTGGAATGCCTTATTGCTCTGGTTAAAACGAGTTCCCCTTTTCCATTATCCTAGCTCTGAGAATTAGACATGCAAAACATCCTATGGGCCGGAATGACCCGAAAGAAAAACACTTGCAACCGCGCCACTTCCAATCAAGCACTATCCAAGGCCGAAGAATTGAATTTTGTTGGCGCACTGACCATAAAAATTTCCGGAGGTAACGAGGTTACTATAGGCAGCGACGCAGAAGGTCCAAGTGCCATACTTTCACTGCCTGATGAGGACACCCTTCAGCAACTTCTCACCGGTGGAAGCCTCGCCTTTGCCGAGGCCTATTTGCAGTCCAAATGGAATAGCCCCAATCTAACCGATCTCCTAGAGTGGTGTGTTCACAACCAAGAAGCACTTGCTCCCTTCATCAAACGACGTCTGTTCCGCCGGCTGATAGCCAGGGCCAGGCATTTAACACAACCCAACTCACTCCGCGGTAGTCGCATTAACATAGCCGCCCACTACGACTTGGGAAATACGTTTTACTCCCACTGGCTTGATCCCACTATGTCCTACTCGGCCGGCCATTTTGAGCATCCTGACTCAACTCTTGAAGAAGCTCAGTTCTCCAAATTTGACTATATAATCGACTCACTAGGTTTGAAGGAAGGACATCACTTGCTGGACATCGGCGGAGGGTGGGGGGGCTTCGCCTGTTACGCCGCCACCCGGATAGGGTGCCGGGTAACGGTGACCACCATCTCAAAAAACCAATATGATTATATAATACGGAAAGTTGCTCAGAAAAAACTAAACGGCCTAGTTCACGTGCTTTATTCTGATTACCGACGTCTTACTGGCAGCTTTGATCGCATTTCCTCAATTGAAATGTTAGAGGCAGTGGGCGAGCGATATTGGCCTCAGTTTGCAAATACAATAAACAATCTTTTAACGCCAAATGGCAGGGTATTTATTCAAACTATTGTCATCAACGATATCGCATTCCCAAGCTACCGCAAAAACGTTGATTTCATTCAGAAATATATTTTCCCTGGTGGAATGTTGCCGTCGGAGGAAATACTCCACCATATTTTTCCAAAAGCTGAGTGGCTTCAGTCACCCTTGCAGTATTCCAACGCAAATTACCCAAATACGTTGAAACAATGGGCTGCTAATTTTGAGAAAGCTTGGCCCAAGATACAACCGCTAGGTTTCGACAACCGCTTCTTTCGATTATGGAAATATTATTTGGCCTACTGTGAAGCAGGGTTCCGAAGCGGGAGACTTAATCTTTCTCAACACATTTTTGAAAGGTTCTCAAATGGCCGGTAAGAAGCCGGGATTAGATATTGAACCAGGCAATGGCACGGACCTTCGACTCGAAGAGTTTTTCAGTGGTCAATGTCAAGCCTGGGGCATGTTTGAGTCCCGAAGTGGGAAAATCAAAAATTATTTTAAGGTTCTCACCTCAGGAAAATGGGATGGAGAAAAATTAACTCTCGAGGAGAGGGTGCTCTATCCCGACCAGTCTAACGACAAACGAAAATGGACAATCTATAAAAGTAGTCCAAATACCTATAGGGGTTACACTGAGGGACTCAGAGGGGAAGCTGCAGGAATGGTAACAGGCTCACACTTTCATTGGAAATACACCCTCTCCTGGAAATATAAGAACCGCCAATGGACAACGTCATTCGATGATCAAATGTGGCTTCACAACGACCAAACTTTGATCAACCGGGCCGTGATAAAAAAATATGGAATAACCCTGGGACAGGCGTGGCTATTTTTCTCTCGAGAACCTACGCTCACTTAAATTAATAAAGGTCTAACCTGGCTAGCGTCTCACTATTCTTCGCACCAAAGGAAAGTACGCGAAATAAGGCAATATTCTTAGCAATTTCATCAGAATAGATAATCGAAATGGGAAAGTTATCTCAAAACGGTTTCCATTTAACCCGCCCATTATTTTCGCCGCTGCGACCTCTGGCTCAATCAAGAATGGCATGGGGAAAGTATTTTTAGCAGTCATAGGTGTTTTAACAAACCCGGGAGTAATGGCTTGAACTTTCACTCCTTTGGCACGGCAGTCTTCTCGCAGAGACTCCGCTAAGGCCAAAGTGGCTGCACGGCTGGCACAATAACCAGCAGAATTAGGAAGGCCTCTATAGCCTGCCAAAGACGACATCACTGCAAGCTGGCCCCGTTCCTGCTCCATCATAGAGTTCAAAACCACACCTAGTGTGTTAATAGTGCCCAGCACGTTGGTTTCAAACATTATTTTTGCCGCCTCAGGATCAAACATTCTAGCCCCGCGAACCTCGTATACCCCCGCGTTTAATATGGCTAGCGATACAGGGCCATGGGCTGCTTCTATAACCGCAAAGTTTTCACGAACTGTTTTAATCTCTCTAACATCCATAGGATAAGGATGAAATGTTTTCCCCAAATCGCTTCTCAAGGCCTCGAGTTTCTTGTTATTTCGTGCCGATCCGGCAACCTCCCATCCATCCCTAACCAAACGACGGCTTACTGCGGCCCCTATGCCAGAACTAGCACCTGTTACCCAGGCACATCCGCTGTGACGTAAAGTTGTTAGATCACATTGACCAACTTTCATTTTTCCTACCGGTAAGCTTAGTAAAATTCCTAATTAGTCACTGATCCGTTTAATAGAATTGGGCCGCACACTCTCTTTAGAAATAGGGTTCTGTGCTCCAGCGAAGAACAGCACCTCTCCACTGTCACTATAGAGCGGCCGAATGCGAAGTCGATTCCAAAACTTTGCGCCATTCTTCGCATAATTCAATATATCTATAGTAAGCTCATCTTTCTCAGACAACGCTTTCCGAATCACCTCAATCGCCAAGGGGTCAGTCTCAGGGCCCTGCAAAAATCTGCAATTCTTTCCCAAGGACTCCTCCGGACTATACCCAGTCTGTTTTTCAAACTCTTCGCTAATGAAAATCATGGGGTTATCAGGCAAAGATGGGTCAGTAATGACTACACTTTGTTCCAACTCTTCAGGTGATAACAAACTCGCTTTAGATAGATCTCCATGGCCCAACGACATAACCTATATCCTTTATTTGTTATAAATGACCCCACAGTCTGGCAGAAAATAGCTAATTAAGGCCAGCTATTGGGATTAGCCGGCATTCTCCGAACTGGCCACAAGCACTCCCTCAATCGCCGTTACCACCTTGCTAGATAATGGCGATGTAGGAGATGAAAACCAAGCAAGGAGCTCACCATTTGAATCAACCAGATATTTGTGAAAGTTCCACCTTGGCTTACCCACAAACCCCACCTCTTCGGCAGCCCAGGCGTAAAAAGGGTGTGCATTCTCTCCCTTTACCTTCACTTTTTCCGTCATTGGAAAATTAATTCCATAATTTACCTCACAGAATGATTTTATCTCCTGCGATCCTCCGGGCTCTTGGCTTCCAAAATCATTGGAAGGAACTCCTAGTACAACCAGTCCCTTTTCCACATAGCGCTCATGCAGAGCTTGGAGCTCCGCGTACTGCTTAGTAAAGCCGCAGAGCGAGGCTGTATTGACTATTAAAATGACCTTTCCAGAGAACGTGGACAGAGGCAACGGACCCCCATCGATAGAGACAAACGAAAAATCATGGGCCGATTCCTGCCCATCTTCTGCCAGTCCTTGTGCTCCCAAACAAAAAAGAAGAAATGCTGCTAGAGAAGGCATCCGCATATGAAACCCCGCCGAATGATCTAAGTTTCCTTTTACTACGTACTTCCTACACTACTAGATCACGGAAGTAACGCCTGTTGAACACCAATAAGGGCTCTTTTTAAGTTCTGCAAACTATGTTGTCACAAGAACTTACCAACAACTCTACTCCCTTTGCCCACTCTTTTGGCAATGATGTCTCAGCAGCGGTCATCGGAGCTTCGGGTGGAATAGGCTCTGAGCTCGTGGAAGCGCTTTGCAAATTACCTTCTGTTACACGCATCTATGCTTTTTCTAGGACCAAGCCCCAGTTTAGTAACCCAAAGATATTGGCCTCTACCATCGATCTTGAAAAAGAAGATACTGTAGCCGCAGCAGCAGGTGCTATAGGGGCAGAAAACAGCGCCTTGGATATAGTAATAGTAGCGTCTGGAATTCTCCATAAACAAGGATTCTTGGCACCGGAACGGTCTCTGAAGGACGTGGACCCCGAAAGCCTGTCCGCGGCCTTTCGCGTCAATACCATTGGGCCCCTTCTTGTAGCCAAACATTTCCACCCTCTCCTTCCCAAAACAAAAAAATCTGTCTTTGCTGCGGTTTCAGCTCGTGTTGGAAGCATAGAAGATAACCATTTAGGTGGCTGGTATTCCTACCGTGTTTCAAAGGCCGGACTTAATATGGGTATCAAAACATTATCCGTAGAACTCGCCCGGCTAAGACCTCTCGCAACGTGTGTCGGCCTCCATCCGGGAACAGTAGCCACAAAGTTATCAGAACCATTTTTAGGAAGAGCTCATAAGGGTCATGTTTTTACTCCTGAGGTGGCTTCTACTAATTTGCTTCAAGTAATCAGCACATTAAACCAAAAAGACTCCGGCTTCGTCCTCGATTGGAGTGGGAAACGCGTGCCCTTCTAGAGGCATCTAACCTCCAACACAGCCCTGTCAGATTTCAGCGTGCTTCGACGACGAGCTGATTTTTTATAATCCGTAATGTTATCCGGGACGTATTACTAATATCACTAAGAAAGGAGGTCTTAATGAAGAATCTTGTTATGCTAGCAGCACTAATTGTAGCCGGTAATAATACTAATTGGACACACGCTGCGGGGAATAATGAAAACGGAAAGATGCTCTTTGGCGAGTGCAAAAGCTGTCACGAATTGGCCGACAAAGAGAACCGGATAGGGCCCCACCTTGTTGGTATTTTCGGCAGATCTGCAGGATCGGTGGAAGGTTTTTTATACTCGGATGCTATGTCAAGTTCTGCCTTCTCATGGAATGAAGATACCCTGGATCGATACATAGCTGCGCCTCAAAATTTCCTAGAGGGAACACGAATGTACTTTGGCGGGATACCTGATCCCGAGGATAGGAAGGACTTAATTGCGTTCCTTAAGACAGAGACCTCGGATGACTAAAACCGCAGCCTTAAGGGTTTTTTATGATGGTAAATGTCCCATGTGCCAGAGGGAAATAGCATATTATCAGCAACAAAGAAGCACTGAGCCAATTGATTGGATTGATGCAAACAAAAACCCCAGCCAACTTAGAGCAGCGGGTATAACCAAAGCTGAAGCGCTCGCTCGTCTACATGCAGTATCTACAAAAGGGGAAATTCTTTCAGGAATTCATGCCTTCCATGCAATATGGAAAGCCCTCCCGAAATTTCGAGTTCTAGACATTTGTCTCAATTTGTATCCTCTCCAACTATTAATGGGCCATCTTTATGAAAAATTTCTGCGCTACCGACCGACCCTGCAAAAAATCCTGGAAAAATGATCGCAAAAATTAAGCGATGGTGATCCAACTAGTGCTGCTAGGCATATAAGGTAAAAACAGGGAGTTAAAAAAATGAACTTGATTGCAGAAAATAATGTTTCGTCACCTTACAGAGTAATCATGGATTCCTCAGTGAATCCATTAGCTAACCTTCCTACAATAGTGCGCTTCCAATTAATGAGCACGCTTGCCTTCATGTGGTCAGGAGTGTTTTCTCTATGGATTGGGAATATCGCCATATTTGGACCATCCGTACTAGGACATATGATCCTACTTTTAGGTGTGTTTTTTACTGCCGAGACATTTCGTCGAGCCCGGAAACTTAGCGCTCTTCAAAATAAATGAGCCATCCGTCCACCCGTTTCCTATACGTCTGATGCTGCAGCCGCGAGGAACTCGACGGCGCAGCATCGCTAGCATGAGCTAAGTGGCGGAGAGGGTGGGATTCGAACCCACGGTACGCGTAAACGCACACACGCTTTCCAAGCGTGCGCCTTAAGCCACTCGGC
>PBWV01000035.1 GCA_002728255.1 Rhodospirillaceae bacterium
TGATAATCTCTGGAGTGAAAAAGAACGCATCAACCGGATGCTCGCATTCGAACGCTGCTTGGCTAACGGGCAGGCAGACATTGGCATAATTCCATTAGAGTCAGCAACAGCAATCAACTCTGTTGAGTGGGATACCGCTGACACCTTTACCCATATCTTTGAGCAGTCTAAAACGTCGGGAAATCCAGCAATTCCCTTCATAGAAAGCCTAAAACTTTCCCTTGCCTCACAACACCCATTCGCAGTTCCTCACGTGCACTTTGGTGCCACTTCTCAAGATCTCCTGGACACCTCGATGATGCTGGCTCTCGCAGCAACCTTTGACCAAATGTACTCAAATTTATTGGATATTGAAAATTTGCTTACCGATCTATCGGAGCGACACAAATCTACTCCAATGATAGGACGAACCCTGCACCAACAAGCCGCTCCCATAACATTTGGGCTTAAAGCCGCAAAGTGGGCTATGGCAATTCATGAGGCTGCCCAAAAAACTAAGCGAACTCGATACGAGACCCTTGCAGTCCAACTGGGTGGACCGGCTGGAACTCTAACCCCTATGCAACCTCATGGAACTCAAATTAGGAGCTTTCTAGCCAGCCAATTGAACCTCTCCGATCCTGGCTATTCTTGGCATGCAGACCGAAGCCGGATTCTCACGGCTTGCGCAACAATGGCACAAGTAGCTGGAATCCTTGCAAAGATTTCCAACGATTGCCTGTTAATGATGCAAAATGAACTAGATGAAATTAGAGAAGGTAAACCTGGTGGCTCCTCATCAATGCCGCATAAGCAAAACCCTGTCTGCACCCTCATTCCTCTAGCCGTGCTTCCAATTATCAGTGCTCATCTATCTACGATAGCCAGTCTACAAGGTCATCCTCAGGAGCGTTCCGCGGGAGAGTGGCACGCGGAATGGATTATTATTCCATCAATATCATCTCTGACACTTTCGGCCATTGAACAAACCCATCTTCTTCTCTCTGAACTACAGGTGAATGACAGTCGGATGGCCAAAAACCTGGAGAATACCAAAGGAAGCCTAGCTACCTCCGAGTTAAAGAATTTAATTTCATCAACCATCAGTGCAAAACGATCAACTGAGCTAGTAGCAATGCTGCTCGAGGAGGACAACACAGAAGGGTTTTCCATAGCCGCCCTAGCCAATTCAGAATTAGTAACTGCAGTGGGGAAAGAGGAACTTCAAACCCTATTTAGTTACCGGAATTACCTCAAGGAGAGTGAACAAGAGACCAATCGGATACTGAAAGAAATAAAAACTATAAGTTGAGTTGAAAAAATATGTCATTAAAGATCACCGGGAAAACACGTGTTTATATGACCGTGGGCTACCCCATATCACAGGTAAAATCTCCTGGTGATATTACCGAGTTTTTCCAACGCCGTAATGTGGATGCCATACACATTCCGTTGGAGGTTCAACCTAAGGGGATCAACGAATTTATTGCAGGGGTTACATCATACTCAAACGTTGATGGCTTAATCATGACCATTCCCTACAAATTTGAGGGGGCCAATCTTTGTAGCTCCCTATCTCCTCGGGCAGCAATCCTTAATTCTGCAAATTTATTAAGACGCACAAAAAATGGAGAGTGGCACGGCGACATGACAGACGGGATAGGGTTTTGTAACGCGATGGAAGCTACTGGTACCGAAATTGCGGGAAGCAGGGCCCTCCTGATCGGAGCTGGAGGCGCAGGCTCGGCGATCGCGCTTGAGCTTTTAGAACGGGGCGTTACTCAATTACATATTTTTGACATCAAGCAATCCCGGGCTGTAGATATCGCCAAGTTACTTAATGCCAATTTCCCCCACTCTGTGCACGTAACCACCTCCCCTAACCCATTTGGATTTAACATCATTGCACACGCATCACCGACTGGAATGAATGCAGAGGACCCCTTACCTCTGGAAGACTCCCACCTGATAAGTTCCATGCATGTAGGAGATGTAGTTACCGCACCACCTATAACTTCTCTGATAAGGATGGCGCGGGAACGCGGGTGCAACACTCATACCGGAATTGAAATGTGGGAAGCCCAACAAAACGTAGTGGTAGATTTTCTGCTTCACGAGCCGGTGCCCAACGAATCCTAAAACAAAGGTAAACAAAATTATGCTCACACAATCAAAAGGATTTCTTACAATTTGGCATGGCCTAAAAGCTTCAGGGAGGCCTGAGTGGGAGAGATGGCACACAGTTGAACATATGCCGGAGAGACTGGGTGTACCCGGCTTTCTCATTGGTCGGAGGTATATGAATGATACAAGCGAGGGACAATGCTGTTTCACACTTTATGAGGCAAGTGATATAGCGATTTTTAAGTCTGCACCTTATTTAGAACGTCTAAATAATCCCTCACCATGGACTGCCGCCGTAGCCAAAACGTTTACGAACTTGACGCGTGGAGCTTGCCGACGTATCGCAAGGGCTGGCTTCGAGGGAAGCTACGGGGGGGCCATGCTAACTATACGTTTAGTCAGAGAGCCGGGCTTTAAGGAGAACGACAACACACTAGATTCACTGCAAAAAATTGCAGACGAGCTTTCTAAAATAGACGGCGTTACTGAGGTTAATGTTGGGCTCTCAGATACCACAATTACACAAACNGAGACCAAGGAGCGAGCTCTGAGAAAAGGCACAGGAGAGTCTTCNTTGGATGGCGTGATAGCTGTGGAAGGGTACGAGTACCAACTATTATTGGAAAGAGCAGAAAAAATTCGGGAAACAGCGGAGGGGTCAGGGCTTTATCTATCGACAGAGATACCCCAAGTACATAACCTTTCGTACCTATTATTCTCCAACGATTGATATCCGCTGTGGCTGCCGCATGGGCCATACTGGACTATCTACTAAAATATCTACCTACTCCCGAANTCTGCTAATGAATTGCATCGTAAATTAGATTACATTTAAGGGGTTGGATAATGCAATGNCATCAGAAATTATCTTCGCGAAAGGAAACACTATGAGACNCCGCTTATTGGTGAGCTTTGCGATCACTGGCACTCTGCTAGCGTTCAATAACCTACATGCCGAGGAAATTAAAATAGGAATGCTCTATCCGATAACAGGTGGCGGAGCCATCTATGGATCCCCCGCCCAAATTGGGCATAGAATGGGGGTTGAAGAAATTAATTTGGACGGTGGGCTTCTCGGTTTGCAGGCGATAAGCGTGGAGCGAGACACTAAGCTAAANCCTGCAACAGCCGCAGCCGCAGCNAANGAAATGATAACAAAAGACGGAGTAAATGTTCTGATAGGCGGGCTAAGCTCATCCGTTGGGCTCGCTGTTTCTGAAGTGGCCCGGCAAGAGAAAGTTATCTACATAGCCACGATCGCTAAAACAATCCAGATGACAACAAACAAAAGACATAACTANGTTTTCCGCACTGCNTCACACACCGATTTCGAAGGCGATGCTATGGCACAAATCGCACAGCAGTTAAAGGCAAAGTCAATTTGCGACATACAACTAGATTATGCTTACGGCCATGACCTTGCAGCGGGAATAGAAAAAGGCCTGGCTAAACATCTTCCTGATACCAAAATTGTGCTTAGTTTGCGTCCTAAATTAAGGGCAACCGATTACAACGTTTTTATTACCCAAATCATGGGGGCGGGATGCGACGTGGTAACCGGGGGTTTATGGGGACCCCACTTTGTAGATTTTGCTAAACAAGCGACCCCTTTCGGCCTTTTTCAGCAAATTAAATTTATCGCTGGAGGAGAAATTGGAAGCCATGAAATTGCAAGCACCATGGGGCGAGATTACCCCGACAATGTCTGGGCGAATTCGTATGAGTTGTGGTATCACCATCCAAATGAGGAACACAAGAAGTTTCACTCAAAGCTTTCGGCGCAACTGGGAACACATGAAACCACCATGTGGCCTGTTCTGGCGGTGATTGGTGTTCGTATGTATGCCGCAGCTGTAAGGCAAGCCGGTTCTCTGGACCCAGACCTTGTCGCAGAGGCATTGAGGGGCATGAGCATCGACACGCCCGTAGGACCTCGCACAATCGATCCTACAACTCACCAAACCGACACCGGTCAATTTTGGGGGCCGATGGTCAAGAAAGAAGGGGTTCCCTATAGAGTTATGGATCCGATTACCTACATTCCTGCTTTACTTTCAGAGTAAACTGGAATCACTATACGGAACTCCAATTCAATTTATTTGCCTGAGTCGTTTTTATGGAACCCCTTCTAGAATTTATTAGAGAAAATTTGGGAAGCCCGGGCCTTGCTATTTTGATAAGCAGCCCCCAATTCGCATTTATTCAACTTCTNAATTCTATATCCATGGGAATGAATTATTTTATTATTGCGGCAGGCCTCTCTCTTATTTTCGGCGTACTTAAAGTTATCAACTTCGCCCATGGTGCCTTCTACATGTTTGGTGCCTACATTACCTATTCCGTAACGGAGCTAATGGGCCTGAGTTTTTTCTGGGCGGTACTNGCTGCGGCAATAGGGCTAATGATAATNGCTCTCATTATTGANCGTTGTTTGTTTCAATTCATCTACGATAAAGAACACTTGATGCAACTTCTNCTAACATTCGCTCTGGTACTTATCCTAGGTGACCTCGCGAAAATAATATGGGGAACTGATCAGTATAGTGTAGCATACCCTGCGGGTCTCGCCGGAGCGACAAACCTAGGGATTACTTTCTATCCCACCTACCGTCTAATGTTATGCGTCCTAGGTCCCGCTATCTTTATTTCATTGTGGCTGTTTATTGAACGAACTCGTTGGGGCCGTATTACAAAAGCCGCGACACAGGACCGGGATATGCTGTCCGCACTTGGNATTAACGTACCGGTAATCTACACCNTAGTTTTTCTNATAGGCTCCGCCTTAGCAGGGATGGGTGGGGCTTTAGCCTCCCCCTTTAATAGCCCAGCCCCGGGCATGGATGCGAATATTATCGTGGAATGCTTCGTGATAGTTATTATAGGGGGCCTGGGCTCTCTCTGGGGAACTTTTGTTGGCGCTTTAATTTTTGGACTCGTTTTTAACTTTGGCTCTGTAATAGTGCCAAATGCTCAGGATGTTTTCGCCTTCCTATTACTTCTAATCGTACTACTCATCCGACCGTGGGGACTATACGGCCGCGCTGAATCGGAAGGGCAGTGATAAGCTAATGACNGATCCGATTGAACGAACAGGGATCATCTTATGCCTAATTTNGCTGGCTACCCTGATACTAATTCCCTTAGCAGGCTCCGATTATCTCGTGGATGTGACGACTGAGATATTAATCTATAGTCTCTTCGCTCTAAGTTTAAATGTGATAATTGGCTACTCTGGGAATGTATCCTTTGGACACGCTGCTTACTTCGCAATAGGTGGATATACCAACGCCATTTTGCTCACCACCTACGCTTGGCCTCTGGTGCCTTCTCTTNTGGCTAGCATCACTGTNACCATGTTTATCACAGGCATNGTCGCCTATTTTTGTACCCGCCTCACCGANATTTATTTTGCGATGCTAACTTTGGCATTCTCGATGTTGGTTTGGGCGATTGCATTTAAGTGGAGGTCGCTAACTGGAGGGGATGACGGTTTTGTTGGAATAACCATTCCCGCGATCCTCGATCAACGGATCAACTTTTATTACTTCACCGTGCTNGTTGTGGTTTTCTCGACCTGGATTTTATGGCTTATCTGCCATTCGGCTTTTGCTCGCTCACTTCTCGCTGTTCGTGAAAATCCTACCCGAGCTGGCTTTGTTGGGATAAATACGAGACTTATGCGGTGGTGGGCATTTGTCGTCGCGGGAACCTTCGCGGGACTCGCTGGGGCACTTTTCGCCATGCTTCACCGAGGCATGTACGTCGAATCAGCTTTCTGGACACAATCAGCCACTGTATTAATTATGACACTTCTCGGGGGGATGTTTTCCTTTTTTGGACCAGCTATAGGCGCCGCAACGCTGTTTCTATTAGAACGAATTACTAACGAGTACACCGAATATTGGCCCACCGTTCTAGGACTCATCTTAATAATTATTTTGTTATTTCTTCCAGATGGTTTAGTTGGACTTGTGACTAAAATACGTAACTATTGGACCCGAGAGCATTAACGTCNTGACAACCTCCAACCCTAAACGATTTTCTGAAACTACCCACCCACATTCCCTTCTAGATGTGAAAAATCTTAATAAAAATTTTGCTGGTTTCCAGGCTATAGATGGAGTGAATTTTCAGCTTTTTTCAGGAGAACGTCACGCAATCATTGGGCCAAATGGTGCTGGAAAAACCACGTTCTTCAATCTCCTAACTGGACACCTTCAACCCACGTCGGGGCAAGTTTTATATAAAGGACATTCACTGAGACAACTTGCTCCGCATAATATTGTTCGGCTTGGATTGGCGCGGTCCTTCCAGCTGATTAATATTTATCCACGTATGACTGTGTTTCAAAACATCCAAGTCGCTGTAATAGCGCGAAACAAGAAGCATTTTTCATTTTTTAAGTCAGCGAATAGCTTGTTCCAACGAGAAACTGAAGAGCTCTTGGAGTTAGTTACATTAGTGAAAGAGAGAGAAGTGATTGCCGGAGAGCTTGCCTATGGAAAACAAAAGCAACTAGAACTTGCAATTTCTTTGGCCTCAAACCCTGAAGTTCTGCTTCTAGACGAACCCACCGCCGGAATGTCGACCAGTGAAACAAATGAGGCAATCAACCTTATTAAAGAAATTTCAAGCGCTCGGTCCCTTACCTTGTTATTTACGGAACATGATATGGGCGTAGTATTTGGAATAGCTGATCAGATTAGCGTCCTGCACCATGGAAAAATTGTGGCAACGGGGAGCCCTGAGGAGGTCCGTAACAATACTACTGTAAAAAATATTTATTTGGGTGATGGAGAGACAGATGGGAAATCTTGAAGTCAACGATATACACACATCGTATGATTTAAGCCAAGTCCTCTTTGGCGTTTCATTCACTGTGCGGCAGGGAAAGTGTGTGTCCCTCATCGGACGTAATGGTGTAGGAAAAACAACTACTATGCGATCTATCCTAAACCTCACCCCGCCTTCCCAAGGGAGCATAGTATTTGATCAGACCAACATAAAAGGAATCGCTACTCATAAAATAGCGAAGCTGGGAATAGCATTTGTTCCGGAAGAACGGCAAATTTTTCCTGAGCTCTCTGTCTGGGAAAACTTGGATATCGCCAGAAAATTGCCTTTAGTCGGTTCGGCCACGTGGAACGAGGATAGGGTCTACGAACTCTTTCCCGACCTTAAAGATATACGGAACAGACCCGGGGGTGTCTTGTCAGGAGGCCAACAACANATGCTGACCATTGCGCGTGGCTTGATGGGCAACCCAAAGTTATTAATATTAGACGAACCCTCAGAAGGCCTAGCACCCAAAGTCGTTGAAAACCTTCGCGAACAAATCCGCGAACTTAAAAAGTCTGGTATGTCTATATTACTGGCTGAGCAAAACCTAAGCTTTGTCCTAGCATTAAGTGACGAATGTCACATTATGGAAAAGGGCCAAATAAAATACTCTGGAACTCCTACCGCCCTCCGTGAAAACAAGGCAATTCAAGAAGAATACTTAACCGTATGAGGGCAGAGCACCAAATAGTCCCTTTTAAGATCGTATGCTTATCCCAAAATAGTGACAGTTTTATAACCAACCAACCCAACCATCACGGCGGGCAAAACCAAGACCTNCAACATAATTATATATGCTCACCTTTCAGAGTGGATTATAATACTCGTGGCAAGATCCGACTAACAAGTAGAAAACAAATGTCTTTTAGGAGGTTACAAAATTACTGGAAGACGCTTTAACTTGTTGTCTGGATTAGGACTTAAAAGGAGTGAATTAACGCACTTAGGAATCAACATATGACGCAGCCAACCCAACTTAGCTCAAGATTTTTGTGTACAATGCAAATACGGGTATCGGATAGCTACATAATGAATGATGTGCCCACTGGGAAACTTAGGAGAGTTGACATTTTTGGTGGCGGAGAAGTAGAGGGGCCCTTGCTAAAGGGAAAAATCCTTCCAGGAGGGTCTGACACATTATTAGCACGAAACGACACCAGCCTGACCCCCGATGTGCGGTTGGTAATTAAAACCGATGACGGATCGCTTATACTGGTAACCTACAAAGGGGTGCGCCATGGCCCTCCTGAAGTGATGGATCGAATAGCAAAGGGTGAAGATGTGGACCCCACCGAGTACTATCTCAGAAATGCCCCCTTTTTTGAGACCAACGCAACCAAATACGATTGGCTGAATAAGATAGTAAGTGTAGGCATAGGACGACGTGAGGCCGATAGCGCTGTGTATGACGTACACGAAATTTTGTAATTAAGCCTAATATAGCGTTTCATCTGAACTANAAACTTTGCCAGGAATGTTAAAATAGAAATTTTATAAGGGACTATTTATGACGGTTATGAAGGGTGGGGAATTAATCACTGAATTCTTAATTCGAGAGAAGGTTCCCTATGTGTTTGGCATTTGCGGCCATGGAAATGTGGGTATTCTCGATACCTTGCACCAAGAGCAAGATAGAATCACCCTGATATCGCCCCGACATGAACAGACCGCTGGGCATATGGCAGATGCGTATTTCCGTATTAAGCATGAACCGGCAGCTACACTTACCTCTTGTGGACCAGGCTCAGCTAATTTGATAATGTCATTAGCGAATGCCCTAGCCGACTCCTCTGCATTCCTGGCTATAACGGCGAATGTGCCCACACAACAATTCAACCGTGGTCCATTTCAAGAACTTCATAAACATAATCAAGCTGATTTCCCCGCTCTCGTTAGGCCAGTTGTAAAACGAAGTTTCCAGGCCTATCGCGTCGACATGTTGCCTCTCATGTTACGGCAAGCCACCAATACCATGCTCATGGGTCGTCCAGGTCCTGTAAATCTGGATGTCCCCTTTAATCTTTTTCAAGAGGAAGCTGATGTGGAAGTTCCACAATCCTCTGTTAATNCCATCAGCAATCGCTCTGGAGCCTCCAATGAAGACGTCGACTACACTCTGGACATGCTACAAGCCGCCAAGCAACCGCTGATCTTTATTGGCCACGGCGTAACCTTGTCAGAGGCAAGCCAAGAACTATCTATTTTAGCAGAGCGCTTAAATATCCCCGTGATTAGCTCGCCAAACGGTATGGGTTGCCTGGATATGCGAANCGAGCAGTCCCTTGGGTTTATAGGACGAAATGGATCCTATCCAGCTAACCAAGCTGGAAGGCATTGCGACTTTCTGCTGGCTATCGGGGCAAGATTTGATGATCGTTCTGCATCTTCCTGGTTAGAGGGCTATTCGTGGAATATGCCCAGCACCAAACTCGTACAGGTCGATATAGATGTTTCCGAGATTGGCAGAAACTATCCTGTAAACCTTGGTATCGTCGCCGACGCTCGCACCTTCTTACGCCAAATACTGACTGAACTAGATAGCCGGGCCAAAGAATCTAACAAAAGCTTTGAACCTTGGATGGATCAGATNCAAGCTTGGCGTCAGGAATGGGANGAATTTACCAAGCCAAACTTTGATTCATNCGCTTNTCCCATGCGGCCAGAACGGGTTGTAGGTGATATCCGTAAGATTTTGTCAGATGATGCAATNATATCACTCGATTCCGGCGTCCATCACAACTGGTTTATGCAATTCTGGGAAGCACGGCAACCCCAGACGATGCTGAACGCCTGGGGATATTCTGCCATGGGATTCGGCGTAAGCGGAATTCTCGGAGCCAAACTAGCAGCCCCTGATCGACCCTGCATATCTATTTGCGGCGATGGCGGGTTTACAATGACCCCCCATGTCTTATGCACCGCCGTGGAGTATGACATACCTGCAATCTGGATCGTATGGAACAATTTTGCTTGGGGTGCCATCCGAGATATTCAATATGGACTTTTTGAAGGAAGGGAATTGGGCACTGCCTTCTACCAGGGAGAAAACAGAGAGCCTTATAACCCAGATTTTGCCGCNATGGCACGATCCTGCGGCGTCGACGCTGCCACCATAACGAAAGCTAACGATTTTGCTCCAGCTTTGGAACATGCAATAAGTCAAAGCAAACCATACCTATTGGACGTACACGTAGACAGTGAGATACGCCCACCAGCAACAGGGACATGGGAGTTGCCTCCAATTCCACCTAAANAGCCGGTTTTTGGCAAACCTTTCACGCCCTAAGTACGTCCCCTCCAAAATTTATAGGAAGCATAAAAATGTCTAAGAAATCTGAAAATTCTGACATGCCAATAATCCGCGACAACGTAGAGGTCATGTGGGAAGAATTACCTGGTCACTTTGGTGGTGCACTTTCCAAACTTATCGCGACACCTGAAAATGCGCCAACTAAATACTTTGATTTTCGGCTATCTACATATCAACCAAAGGGATTTGTTGAAAANCATAGTCACGAGATAGAGGAGCAGATTTATTATATTCTNGAAGGGGAAGGCCTAATGGAGTTAAACGGNACTACNAACATTGTGCGGCCNGGCCNAACAATTTTTATTCCTCCAAAAGTGGACCATGCCTTGCATAATACAGGGAGTAAGGATCTAACATTCCTGGTCATTACCAGNCCACCATTGCAGATCTAAGCTACCGCTANAGCGACCCTATCTTCCCCGCCGAGGTTCCCGCTATACGCCCGAATACGGCTCCGGAGGTTAAACCACTTCCNCCCGGATAGTTGAAGTAAAACAAGCCTCCAACCAGTTCGCCTGCTGCGAACAAGTTTCCTATTTTTGATCCTGAAGTATCTATTACCTGAGCCTCTTGATTTATTTTAAGCCCNCCAAAAGTAAAGGTNATNCCNCAGGTCACCGCGTAAGCACTATAAGGGGGTTTNTCTATCCGATTAGCCCAATTTGATTTGGGNAGAACGAGCCCTTCAGTCCCTCTTCCATCCTTAATATTTGGGTTGAATTCCTTATCATCCAAGATCGAGTTATTGTACTCCGATATAGTATGAAGTGCTTCTGCCGAGTTCACTCCCTCCAAGTTCTCAACCAATCCCTCGATGCTTTCAGAGCTAACTTTGGTCACTTGACGAATTCTATATTCATCACGCAGAAGGTGCTCTACTTTTGAATCAAATATTTGCCAGGCAAATTGACCTGGTTGCTTTAGTATTTCCCCTCCATACTTTGCATACGTGTAGTTTCTAAAATCTGCTCCCTCATCCACAAACCTTTTGCCATTCGCGTTCAGCATAATAGCAAAGGGATAACTATGCTTCTGAAATCCGTCACCCACCNTTAGATCTCCATATTCTGGCGCATTCCTCTCCCACCCGACTGCGTGGCAACCTGACCAATTCCCATACGGCATAGCACCTTCATCCAAAGCCATTCGAATACCGTCTCCCATGTTGAAACGAGTGCCACGGACCTTTGCCAAATCCCANCCAGGCCCGAGATATCTCGTGCGCCATTCAGAATTTGCTTCGAATCCACCGCTAGCAAGCACTACTGCGTCTGCTGCCACATCTTCCCGTTTGCCGTCCTTACTGATGGTTACTCCACAAATTGTATTACCCTCGCGGATAAGGCTCAGAGCACGAGCTCCATAGTAAACTTCAACCCCCGACTGCTTCGCTGCGAGAAACAACGCATCAACTAAACCTGGGCCGCCCCCCCATGCCTCAACTGTCAACCCACCCCAGAACTTAAAGCGGCCATCGACCTTAAAAGCTTGGCGCCCGTATATAGGAGCGAACCGAACGCCTTTCTCCCTCATCCACAACAAGGTATCCATACTTCGACCCACCAGAATCTCAACGAGGTCAGGGTTGGCACGATATTCAGTCACACGGGCAATATCGTCGAAAAATTGTTCCCTCGTATATTGGCCAAAATCGGTGGTATTAACCTCCTCATCGGATAAATCTGGCATCAGCGCTCGGAGCTCCTCGACTCCCTCGTAAGCCACACGAATGGCTCCCGCCGTAAATCTTGAGTTTCCTCCTCTTTCTGCCTCAGGAGCACATTCCAGAACCAAAACATTCGCCCCTTGCTCTCGTGCAGCTAACGCCGCACATAGACCAGCGTTTCCAGCGCCTATCACGATAACCTTCTTGGAACTCATCCGCACGACCCCGATATCTTATAAATCCGCAATTAACTCTTGCACCTCTTGCCAAAAAATCATTACAAACATTTATCGTACATCATATAGCCCATTAAATTAGGAACCCACAAATGGCCCAAAAAATCCACACAGATGTATCAGGAACCGTTTGGAAAGTCCTGGTTAAGACAGGAGATACAGTCAAAGCCGGTGATGTGTTATTTATTCTTGAGGTTATGAAAACCGAAGTCCCTTTTGAAGCGGAAGCCGATGGTGAGGTGATCGCCGTCCACATCACTGAAGATTCAGGCATGATTGAAGAAGAAACTCTCGCAATTGAAATAAGCTAGTCCCTTTTAGAAGACAAGCTCGGCACTGATTTGCTTGATAGCGCTCAGGCTTCATTATAACGCGCCCTCCTCCCTCAACCTTGCAATGCTTTCTGCATCGTGACCCAGCCATTCGCTCAACACTTCATTGGTATGTTGCCCAACAGAAGGAACACCATATCGGAGAGCCATCTCTGTTTCCGAAAACTTTGCAAAAAATCCCTGCATCTTAAACTGACCAACATCTGGGTGATCAACCTCGATGATTTGACCTCGCTCTTTTAAGTGAGGATCACTGACGACATCCGTAATTTCAGCAACAATGTCACATGGGACACTAGCGGCCACCATAATTTCCAAAATATCCTCAGCTGAACGTGCCCTCATCCAAGGTGCAATTTCTGAATCCAACGCTTCTGCATTCTTCAAACGATTCGAACCCTCCATGAATCTAGGGTCTGAAATTAGGTGGGGCATTTTAATAGCATCTAAAAAACGCGGAAAGTGCATGGCGCCCCCAGCTGCAATTTGAATTTTCTTCCCATCTTTAGTCTCATACGAATTAACAGGAGCGCCAAACCTGTCTGTAGCCCCTATTTTGGCTGGCTTCTTTCCAAATAGTTGGTATTCAGGAATTGATGCCTGGAGCAAGGACAATGCGCTATCCATTAAATTTACCCTCACCATCTGTCCCTTACCGGAAGAATGTCGGGCCTGAAGGGCTGCTGTTATTGCCACCGTCGCATACATTGCAGTCGCATGGTCGACTACAGTTACACCCATCATGGTTGGCGGTCCTTCCTTTGGGCCGGTCATAGACATGAGGCCACTAGCCGCTTGAATCACGGGATCGATTGCAATACGATCTGACTTAGGCCCCTCATGTCCGTACCCGGAAATTCGCGCCATAATTAAACGTGGGTTTATTTCATGAAGGACTTCCCAGCTGCACCCCATTTTTTCCATTGTTCCAGGCCGGAAATTTTCTAACAAAACGTCCGCTTGCCCCACTAATTTCCGGAGTGTCTCTTGACCAGACTTGTTACGGAAATTAAGAGTCATACTCCGCTTATTACGGTTGAAGGCCATAAAAAATAAACTGTCTTTACCCACAGTGGGCTCAATATTCCGAGTGCCCTCCCCGTCCGGCCGCTCTACCTTAACAATATCTGCCCCTAGATCTCCGAGCAGCATCGAACAATAAGGACCTGCTATAACCCGCGATAAATCCAAAATCTTCAATCCCTCA
Organism: Rhodospirillaceae bacterium; assembly: GCA_002728255.1. Lineage (NCBI taxonomy): Bacteria > Pseudomonadati > Pseudomonadota > Alphaproteobacteria > Rhodospirillales > Rhodospirillaceae > Rhodospirillaceae bacterium. The sequence continues at coordinate 13,694 of PBWV01000035.1, forward strand.
AGAGGTCCCATAACTTCTTCCTAAGTATTTAATTCACTTGTTACTGTCTCGCTGGAAGACCACCCCGTAGAAGGCCCATCCCTGCGTCAATAGTAAATAATTCACCGGTTATGTTTGGAGCACCCTCTAACAACCAAACGACGGTATCTGCAATATCCTTGGGCGTACTAATCGCTTGCAATGGGGTTGTCTTTTTCATCGCCTCCACCATTCGATCAGTAGCTTTTTCTCCTATGCCCCTTCGATGCCAGCCACTTTCTATATATCCCGGACACACCGCATTGACCTTGATTTCTGGCCCTAGCGTTCGAGCAAGAGCCACCGTAATAGCGTTTAGTGCGCCCTTAGATCCTACGTACGCCAATGAAGAACCTATACTTTGGGTTCCTGCCACCGAGGACACATTCACAACAGCTCCACAACCACTCTCCTTCATGGCAGGCGCCACGGCACGGATCATCTGAAATGGGCCTATAGTATTTACACTATATATCCTCTGGAAATCCTCCCCCGAAAGACCATCCAAGTCATAGTGGGGACAAAATTGGGTTGTCCCTGCATTGTTCACAAGGCCATCGATCTTACCCCATTTATCAAGAGCCACCTTTGCCAACAAGCGGCAGTCTCCATCATTAGATACGTCGGCCTTCTGCACAAGCACCTCAACGCCAAATTTGGAGCACGAACTCGCAACCTCCTCCGCTTTCTCTTTCGAACGAGAATAATTGATTACTACATTAGCGCGCTTTTCAGCCAAACAAAGCGCCGTCGCGGCACCCGTCCCGCTGGCTGAGCCGGTCACGATTACCACTGCCCCATCAAGATCAATCATGAAAAATTTCCTCTCTCGATATTCATAATACTCACAACAAAAAAGACTGGGAATAGATTCTATACCCTTGCATCACCACGACTATTCATCTCCCCTATCACCTGAATGATGGATTCCACCAGGTGGCATAGATCAGCCTTATTTATGGAAAATGCCGGTGTAAGATAGATTATATTCCCAAAGGGACGTATCCACACCCCTTTATCAATGAATCTTCTCCTCAGCCAATCGATAGGCAAGTTGCCTGCGAGCTCCACAACCCCTACTGCCCCCTTTACGCGCACATCTTTCACGTTCGGGAGAGCCCTCGCCTCACTTAACAACTCCGTAAGCCAAATCTCTATCTGGGATACCTGGGCAATTCTAGGCTCTACTTCAAATAATTCCAGGGAAGCGACCGCGGCAGAACATGCGAGTGGGTTTGCCATATAGGTGGGACCGTGCATTAGGGCAGCGCCATCATCCATAGACAAAAACGCATCAAAGACCTCCGCCGACGCGATAGTAGCTGACAAAGCTACTGTGCCACCGGTCAGAGCTTTGGAGAAGGTAACTATATCAGGGACTACTCCGGCCTCCTCCATGGCAAACATCTGCCCTGACCTCCCAAAACCGGTAAAAATTTCATCGAAAATTAATAATAACTCATGATTCAAACATATCTCAGAGATACCCTGGAGGCACTCAGGGCTATGCATCAGCATGCCTCCGACCCCTTGAATAAGTGGTTCTATTATAACAGCGGCACACTCAGTTACATGTTCCTCAATAAACTGCTCAAATACCTTTAACTCATCCTCATTTTTAGGGAGAGGCACTACATGTTGCGACAGAAGAGCACCTTGAAATAAGGAATGCATACCCTCTTCCGGATCGCATATGGACATAGCTCCTAGGGTATCTCCGTGATATCCACCATGAAAACTAATTAGCCGATGTTTCCCTTTTATTCCCCTATTTAGCCAAAATTGTATGGCCATTTTCATAGCAATCTCTACGGCCACAGATCCAGACTCAGAAAAGAACACTCGCTCTAAAGGAGAAGGAAGAAGCTTAACAAGCTTTGAGGCAAGAGTAAGCGCGGGCTTGTGAACTAATCCCCCAAACATTATATGGGGCATTTCCTTTAATTGTTTTTCTACAGCACCGCAAATGTGGGGATGATTATACCCGTGGCATGCCGTCCACCATGAGGCCATCCCATCAATCAATTCCCTTCCGTCCGAAAGGTAAATATGGGTGCCAAGCGTTTTATCAACTGGAACCGCTAACGGCTCCGTCTTCATCTGTGTATAAGGAAGCCAAATATGAGGGAAACCATCTACAAACCACTTTGGGTTTCTAAATTTTACACTTTCATTAGACAATCTTAACTTCCTACCAATATAATGGACCAATATACTTTTCCAGCTGAACCGCCGACTTCCGCTTTTAGCTATTCCTAATACCCCCACGAGGGAAACTTGATGCTGTGAATTTTTAAAAACACCGACTACTTGTAGAAAAATAGACTATATGAAACCTTTTTATAAATTATTATTTACCAAAATAGATTTTTTAGCATACCATTCAAATGAACTCACTCAATCATTTTGCCGAAGCAAAACTTACTGACCTTGAAGAAAAACACCTTCGACGTGAGATAGTTGATACCCACAGATTGACAAATGCGATGGCAGTAAGAAAAGGCAAGAAACTCGTTTCCTTTGCCTGCAATGATTACTTAAATCTCGCTGCCGACCCACGTATTATTAGTGCAGCAGACAAAGCCCTTTTTGATTATGGCGTGGGGTCCGGTGCCTCCCGTCTAGTAACCGGAAATCATCCTCTTTATCGGAAACTCGAAACTAAACTAGCAAATTTTAAGCAAACTGAGGACGCATGCGTATTCGGGTCAGGATATCTCGCAAATCTTGGAATCATACCCAGCTTGATGACCAAGAACGACCTAATTATCGTCGACGAGTTGAGCCATGCTTGCATCCTTGCTGGCAGCCACCTCTCCTCCTCCAAAGTAGAGAAATTTCGGCATAATGACGTTAGCCATGTTGAGGAGCTTCTCGAGCGAAATCGCTATCGGCATAAGAATGCAATGGTCGTCACCGACGGAGTGTTCAGCATGGACGGAGACCTGGCCCCCCTGCCAGAAATCGTCTCCCTATGCTCAACATATGATGCGTGGTTAATGACGGATGATGCCCATGGCGTGGGGGTACTTGGGGGCGGGAAAGGGTCCGGATTTTGTGGAAGTAAGAAGTTTGATATCCCTCTACAAATGGGAACTATGTCTAAGGCGATCGGGACGTACGGAGGTTACCTGTGCGCCTCTAAACCGGTTATTGATTTGATTCGGACGAGAGCACGGACATTAATATATTCAACCGGCTTGCCCCCAGCGGTTATTGCTGCAAGTATTGCAGCACTTGAGATCATTGAAACAGACCCCAGTTTGGTAAAAAAACCCCTAGAAAATGCTCAACTCTTCACGCGATTAACAAACTTACCTATGGCTGAAAGTAGCATTGTACCCTTAATACTCCATGACGCTATTAAAACTCTTTCTGCTTCAAAGAAATTACTCAGCCAAGGATTCTTAGTAACTGCCATAAGACCGCCAACTGTTCCCCAAAACACATCTCGACTACGATTTGCCTTTACAGCAGCTCATACTCGCGAGGACATTGAGCGGCTTGCGCAACTAGTCAACCAAGATTTATCAAAAGAGTAATATCATTACTGCTTTCTTCATCACTTCTACGGGCACATCCATAGGCAAAACTTTTGTTACTGCGGCCCTTGGCTACCAATTAACCGATGCCCAAAAGAATGTCCAAGTGCTTAAACCGGTAATCAGCGGCTACGAGGAATGTTCAATTGATTCTATCGATTCTGGGATTTTGTTGAAGAGCATGGGCCTGGAAATTTCCCATGCGAACGTCTGCCAGATTTCGCCTTGGCGCTTTAAGGCTGCCTTGTCTCCTGATATGGCTGCATCCCGTGAGGGCCGCAGCATCAACTTTGCCCAACTTGTAGAGTTTTGCAGTACCTCAATCAGCACAAATACTTCCAAGGATATTGTCACCCTCATCGAAGGTGTGGGCGGGACGATGGTCCCATTAGATGCAGAGCACACGGTACTTGACTGGATATCGAGCCTGAAGATACCCACTATTCTAGTGGCAGGAACGTATTTAGGGACTATTAGCCACACCCTCACCGCGTATAAGGCCTTGGCCTCAAAGGGTATCAATGTTTCTAATATAATCTTAAGTCAATCGGAAAAAAGCCCCGTTCCAATGTCTGAGACGAGAGCAACAATATCGAGATTTCTTCCAGGCATAGACATAACGGGAATTGGCCGAATTAATAAAACTTTTGACCCATGGAAGCACTGTCCCGATCTGCTGCAAATACTGACTTAACTCCTGTTAACCACCATGTCGCTGGTTCGAGTCCGGCCCGGGGAGCCACTTTCAGCCTCCTCCGACCTAAATCGTCGCCAAATCGTCGCGACGGTTTTGCCAATTTGGGTGGTGACAACCACCATGTCGCACCTTGTAAACGATCACCTTAAGCACGCGCCTCCAAACCCTGGTTGGCCAAGTCG
>PBWV01000036.1 GCA_002728255.1 Rhodospirillaceae bacterium
GACTAAAAGGAAATTTCGTAGTTGATGAGTTTGAGCACTCCGCACTATATGAGAGGGATAAACAGCAAATAGTGATGCGGCTCATAGCAAAATCCAACCAAAAGGTTAGACTAGAAAAATTATCAGCAGATTTTGAGATACACGTAGATGAAGTAATTCAAACTGAAATAAGTAGAAAGTTTAACATCGAGACAATGAACGATCTCCTATCCCAAGCTAACTTTAATGTGGTCCACACGTTTTCTTCAACAGATGACTATTTTTCGCTTGCTCTGGCCACCTGTGCTTGAGCCAGATGAAGTTCTGGAAAATATTAGTTTCGGCCGTTGGCGAGAGACAAACCTTAAGGCATACTCAACCAACCCACTTGTTCATTGAGTTTTAATTTGAGGTAATGTGGTGATCCGACACTTCACATTTTTTGTAATGATTATAGCGACCTGGCTTCTTTGGTCAGGCCACCTCGACTTTCTCCCTGTGCTATTTGGGGTAATTTCGAGCATCTTCGTTTTATTTCTAACAAGAACTATGAAACTGATGGATGAAGAGAGCTGGCCCTTTGGGCTAATGCACAAATTACCCGCATATTGGCTATGGCTACTTTGGCAAATTATGAAATCAAATNTAGANGTAGCACGGNGNATTCTGACGCCAAGCCTNCCTATTTCTCCCCGNATAATTGAGCTCGAGCTTCCTCTGCAATCTGATTTGGGTCGNGTNATNTACGGNAATTCAATAACCCTTACTCCCGGCACAGTCACNACGGAAATAGNGNGNAAAACTATTGAGGTTCATTCNCTAACTTCTGAGTCTGAGCAAGAACTNAGGTCAGGGAAAATGGCCCAACGNATCCGTGCCTTGGAAAGNNCCCAAAGATGANCATNATGCCGGCCGCNATGGCCGCCATATTGCTTTGTATGTGTCTTACTCTGGCCAGGCTATTGCTTGGACCGACCGTTTTTGACCGGCTTTTAGCAGCCAACAGCTTTGGAACCAAAACTGTNCTNTTTTTGGCTTTAATAGGGNTTCTTTTTGATAGGCCNGATTTTCTGGATTTAGCCCTAGTTTACTCGTTGATCAATTTTGTGGGAGTAATAGCCATTCTGCGATACGTCACGTTCGGAAAGGAATCTGATGCCAAGGAGGGAGCAGAATGATAAGCGGACTAGAAAACATTGCTAGCATCGTTCTGTTAGGAAGCGGGATCATATTTCTTTTTATCGGGTGCATCGGACTTATACGATTCCCAGATTTCTTTACCAGACTGCATGCAGCCGGACTGATTGACACCCTTGGCGCAGGACTAATTTTGATAGGGCTTGTCATTGAGTCCGGCTGGACATTGAATGCAGTAAAACTAATTTTTATTCTNTTATTCCTGTTCTTTACCAGTCCAGTCTCAAGCCANGTCGTGGCCAAAGCGGCNTTGACAAGTGGCCTCAGACCGTGGCGGGCTGAAGAGGACAATCGAACCTCCCAAAGTAAGGAGGAACTCCCATAGAAACACTAATAAATTTTAGTCTTCTATCCCTTCTCTTGGTAACTGCCATTGGGGTGATGTTCTTGCGAGATCTTCTCGCAGTAATAATAATCGCAGGAGTTTATAGTCTATTAATGGCAGCGATTTTTACGCAACTTGATGCAGTAGATGTGGCGTTCACAGAGGCATCCGTAGGAGCTGGGATCAGTACAGTACTGCTGCTAGCAACTTTGGCTCTTATAAAGAACCAAAAAGCGGCTAAATATGAATGGCGGATACCCGCCATTATTTTGGCGCTACTAACGGGAGCTCTATTACTTTATTCAGTGCCCACAATGCCGNTCTTTGGCAATCCCCAAAACCCAATTCACCATCATGTCGCNCCCCAATATATTCAAGAAACACCCGAAATTATTGGAATTCCAAATGTAGTCACCTCCGTATTNGCAGATTATCGTGGNTTCGACACCCTNGGGGAGGTCACCGTGATTTTTACCGCAGGTATAGGAGTTCTGTTACTTTTGGCGCGCCGTAGGACAAAGAAACAATGAGCGAGAATGTAATACTCCGAATTGCCTCAAAGTTCCTGATACCGCTTATCCTCCTATTTGGGCTGTATGTTCAAGCGCACGGGGACTACAGCCCTGGAGGAGGCTTTCAGGCAGGCGTTATCTTTGCTGCCGGGTTTATACTATATGGACTGGTTTTTGGGCTTGATGAACTTAAAAGAGTGGTTCCCCTATCGACCGCAATCATCCTTATGGCTTTTGGAGTGCTCTTATACACTAGCGTTGGCTATTTAACTATGTTTTTGGGCGGCCTGTTTCTTGATTACGCCCACCTGGCACACTCTGAAAAACATGGCCACCATTACGGTATACTATTAATTGAATTGGGCGTCGGCATCACNGTGGCTTCTGTTGTCATCGCCGTCTACCAAATATTCACTGAACGCGCCACAAGAGATGGGGGTTAGCACAATGTTGGTGACTAACTTCAATTTTACCGTAGCGATTTTCATAGCTATGATTGGCCTGTACATAATAGTTGGGCAGGGAAACTTAATAAAAAAGCTAATAGGGCTCAACGTTTTTCAATCATCTGTGTTTCTGCTCTATATTTCGATGGGAAAAATATCTGGCGGAACAGCGCCTATTCATTTTGAAGGTGACTCATCCTTTTCCAATCCCCTGCCTCATGTTTTAATTCTTACAGCCATTGTCGTCGGAGTTGCAACCTTGTCAGTGGGTCTCGCGTTAGTTGTTCGCATTCAAGAAACTTATGGCACTATTGAAGACGACCAAATACGTCAATTGGACCTAGACCAAGAGAACCCGAAAGATGCTTAGCCTAAATATTGCTGCACTTCAGGTAGTGGTACCTCTCATTGGAGCTCCGATTTGTGCTATTTTCGGCCGCCGAATGCTTGGATGGCTAATCAGCACATTTGTTACATGGACGGCATTCGTTATTTCCATCGCCTTACTCCATGAAGTCTTGTGTTGTGGGACCATCAGTTACGTGATGGGAGGCTGGCTGGCCCCATGGGGTATAGAGTACAAAGTTGATCANCTNTCNGCTTTGATTCTTGTTTTAGTCTCGGGCGTCGCATCAATCCTAATGCCTTTNGCATACAACCTNGTGGCCAAAGAAATTTCAGCTGATCAACATCGTCTGTTTTACACCATGTATCTTTTGACGTTCACCGGTCTATTAGGCATGGCCATAACGGGAGATGCATTTAATGCATTCGTCTTCATGGAGATTTCTTCATTATCCGCCTATGTACTGGTTGCATTAGGAAAAAAGAGAAATGCCCTGTACGCGGCTTTTCAGTACCTAACTCTCGGAACTATTGGGGCAACCTTCTTCGTAATCGGCGTGGGACTCCTGTACATGTTAACGGGCACCCTCAACATGGCAGATTTGTCAACACGGCTCCCCCAACATTATTCAAGCTCGGTGTTTTATGTGGCATTTTGTTTTATTGTGGTTGGGTTAGGCTTAAAGTTAGCTCTATTTCCTTTGCACCTATGGCTACCTAACTCTTATACCTTTGCCCCGTCTTTAATATCCGCGCTTTTTGCAGCTACAGGGACAAAGGTCGGGATCTATTTATTATTACGGTTTATATTTACGGTCTTCCAAACTCCCCAAAATACCCAGCTCCTCAGCATTAATGCTGTCATTCTTGCTTTGGCTTTTTCGGGGGTTCTTGTAGCCTCTATTGTTGCCATCTACCAAACAGATGTTCGTAGACTGTTGGCCTACTCAAGTATTGCCCAAATTGGGTATATCATGATTGGCATCGCATTGACTTCTCAACAAGGCTTAATAGGCGCAATCGTCCACCTATTTAACCATGGACTAATGAAGGCGGCCCTATTTGCCGCTATAGGTGCAGTCGCATTAAAAACTGGTGATGTATCTTTGCGTCGGCTGTCCGGTATCGCTAAGCAAATGCCACTAACTNTGGCNGCCTTTATTNTTGCAACGCTTAGCCTGATTGGGATTCCAGGGACNGTTGGCTTTATCAGCAAATGGTACTTGTTGCTTGCTGTCTTGGAGACCCCGGGATTCCTAGGTCTTTTTGGAGCTGCCAGTATTATCGGCGGCTCCCTACTATCAGTTATCTACATGTGGCGCATAGTCGAAGTAGCCTATTTTGAGAAGCCTGGAGAACCTGTTTCACGAATAAAAGAGGCCCCTTGGCCTACATTAGTCACCATCTGGACCCTTTCCGGACTGTGTATTGTGTTTGGTCTTGCCACTGATTTAACAATCGGGATGGCACAGTTTGCTGCGCAATCCTTACTTGGCCTTATCTAATGAATACCGACATGACGCTAATACTATTATTATTAATACCTTTTATCGGCGCCACACTAGTTGGCCTAACCGGCAAACGTCCTAATTTAAGGGAATCGGTCACACTAGTAACTGCAACAGCCCTTTTTATATGTGTCCTAATTCTAGCCGGATCAGTTCTCAAGGGAGAAAGGCCCACGATAGAACTTTTTTCTCTACTACCAAATATTTCTATAGCTTTCCGTGCAGAGCCCTTGGGTATGATTTTTGCCCTAGTTGCATCGTGTCTGTGGATACCAAATTCGGTTTATTCGATAGGATACATGAGAGCACATAAAGAACCTGCACAGACCCGTTACTATATGTGTTTTGCCTTAGCGATCATGAGCGTGATGGGCCTCGCCTTTTCTGCAAACTTGGTAACCATGTTCTTGTTCTATGAAATCCTAACTCTTAGCACTTACCCCTTAGTCACGCATAGCGGAACACCTGAAGCAAAACGTGCCGGACGTGTATACCTAGGATTATTAATCGGTACTTCTGTTGGTTTTCAACTGCCCGCAATCATTCTTACCTACCTGACAACAGGTACGACTGACTTTCAGGAAGGCGGCATTCTCTTGGGCCATGCTGCCCCCGGCCTAATTATGTTACTTTTTGCTCTCTTCATTCTTGGTGTAGGTAAGGCCGCCCTGATGCCGTTTCATCGATGGCTCCCCGCGGCCATGGTTGCCCCCACTCCTGTCTCAGCGTTACTTCACGCTGTCGCCGTTGTGAAAGGCGGGGTCTTTGTGGTGCTTAAAATCGTAATATATATTTTCGGATTAGATGCAATACAACTGGGTCACACCGGCGATTGGCTGCTCTGGCTGGCTGCGTTTACCATTTTGGCATCATCGTTAATTGCCATGACAAAAGATAACCTAAAGGCTCGTCTAGCATACTCCACTATTAGTCAGCTCTCGTATATCNTACTTGGAGCAGCACTTGCCACAACAGCAAGCATAACTGGCGGCGGNTTGCACCTTGTCACCCACGCCTTCGGTAAAATCACATTGTTTTTCTGCGCTGGGGCNATTATCACCGCAACCCACAAAACAAACATAAGTGAGATGCGCGGCATAGGACGTGCCATGCCCATTACGATGCTTGCGTTTTTTATTGGTAGTTTAAGTGTTATTGGCCTACCCCCCTTGGGCGGCACCTGGAGCAAATGGTTCTTGGCTCTCGGAGCAGTAGAGGCAGATAAGATGATTTTAGTTGGAGTTTTAATGCTGAGCAGCCTGCTAAACATTGCCTATTTAGTCCCAATAGTGGTCAACGCCTTTTTTCCTGGGCAACATCCATCAGATTTTGATAAATATGGTGAAGCCCCTTGGGCTTGTTTGGCTCCCCTTTTATTCACGAGCGCTGGATGCTTGGTACTGTTTGTTTACCCGGATCCTATTTTCCATTTACTAAATCAACTTTTTGGAAATTAAGTTATGGGAAACCAGAAAAAATATTGGCTAGACAAATCTGCGAATGTACAAAAACTATTACTGACCCTGTATATTTTGTGTGCCGCACTCCTACTTACAGACCTTTTTTATCATAAACATGCGATAATTAAGCTTGAGGAATCGTTTGGCTTCTTCGGCATTTATGGATTCGTCGCTTGCGTTATCCTGGTACTAGTAGCCAAAGAAATGCGGCGTCTTGTTGGCCGCCCTGAAGGCTACTACGAGGATAACGACAATGCTTAGCCTTCCTCCATTTTTTATCTTTGTGGCTGGCGCGGCTCTTATTTTCCTTCTTCCCCAAAGGTGGCAAGGGTGGTCCTCGTTTATAATAACTATTGTCGCCCTGTTAAATTTTCTTTCCATATCCCAGGGAGTTTACTGGGAGGTAGCCATATTGGACTACAAACTAACACTGGGCCGGGTTGATACCTTAGGCTACTTATTTTGCCTTCTTTTCCATATTGCTGCCGTTATAGCAGCACTTTTTGCCGTTCACGTCCGTGATCCTATTCAAAATATCTCGGCCCTTTTATATGCTGGCGGGGCAGTTGGCGCCACATTGGCAGGAGATCTTATTTCTCTTTTTATTTTCTGGGAAATTATGGCAGTGGCTTCGAGTTTCCTTATATGGGCGAGGCGCAGCCCACAATCAAACGCAGCTGGCCTACGATATCTAATCGTTCAAGTGCTCTCAGGAGTTCTTCTCCTCTCTGGCACAATAGTTTTTTATTGGGAAACAGGATCCACTTCTTTTAACAGCATTGGCCTCAATAGTTTTGGCGGCAAACTCATATTCCTGGCATTTGGAATTAAATGCGCCTTCCCATTATTGCATGGCTGGTTGGTGGACTCCTATCCCCAGTCAACTCCAACCGGCACCGTATTCATGAGCGCATTTACCACAAAACTAGCTGTCTATTCTCTTGCTAGAGGGTTTGAGGGTGCCGACGTCTTAATTTATATCGGCACTTGCATGGCTATGTTTCCTATATTTTATGCGGTTATAGAAAACGACCTTCGTCGAGTATTGAGCTACAGCATGATTAACCAAATTGGCTTTATGGTCGTCGGAATTGGACTCGGCACCGAATTGGCCTTAAATGGAGCAGTAAGTCACGCATTTAATGATGTTATTTTTAAAGGACTGCTGTTCATGTCAATGGGTGCCGTTCTCCACATGACCGGGAAAATTAACGGGACAGATTTGGGAGGACTATATAAGTCCATGCCCATAACCACTACTCTTTGTATTATTGGAGCTGCGTCCATTTCCGCATTTCCTCTTTTCTCTGGCTTTGTATCAAAATCTATGGTCATGACTGCTGCCGCTCAGGAGGGTCATACAATCGTATTCCTCTTACTTCTTTTTGCATCGGCAGGAGTTTTTCATCACGCAGGAATAAAAATACCTTTCTTTGCCTTTTTCGCTCATGACTCGGGCATCAGAACCCGCGAACCTCCCCTGAATATGATAATGGCAATGGGGATAGCTGCCGGAATTTGTATTTTTAATGGGGTTTATCCGTGGGCCTTATACTCGATCCTTCCGTGGGAGGCAGACTACCAACCCTACACCTGGAGCCATGTCATAAGTCAAACTCAGCTCCTCTTTTTCTCTGCATTAGCCTTCGCGTTACTTATGGTAAGCGGGCTGTATCCCCCCGAATTGAAATCGGTAAATCTTGACGTGGACTGGATTTATAGGAAAATAGGGATGAATTTCTTTCGGATTTTACAACGTCTACTTGAGGCTTTGTGGGATATTTTTGTTACGTCACTTCACAATATCCAAAATATAATTGTGAAACAAACCAAAGTACTTTCAGCCCCTAATGGCGTTATGGCAAGAACCTGGTCAACAAGCACTGGCACAAACTGGATGCTTGCTATTTTAGCTATTTTACTAGCAATACTCTTTTTCTCTTAAGAAACTACGCTTTATCACATATAGTTGACGAGTTTCGCAGCTCGCTCCCAAGTTAGGAACCATGCAATGGAATTTTCTTTTTTGCCAGAAGATATTTTGCCAGAAGATGTATTCACTGGGATGCTGGTAGGCCGCGTTTGGTCTCCAGAAACAGACAAGACACCGGGTGGACCATCCGTAGTCGTACTAGCAGAGCACGGCGTATACGATATTACTCGATCGTATCCGACATCTTCCGAATTAATGAATACCAAAAACCCTGTGTTGGCAGCAGCAAATGCCGATGGGGCGATCCGCATTGGTGGAATTGAGGAAATTTTAGCTAATACTGGCCCGGATCAGCGAGACCCGGAAAAAGCATTCTTTCTTGCCCCCATAGACCTGCAAAGCATCAAGGCTTGCGGCGTCACCTTTTTAGATAGCCTTCTTGAGAGACTAATAGAGGAGTTTGCAAAGGGAGATATAGAAGAAGCGAAGACTGTGCGCGAAACAATTGGAAAAGAAGTTGGCTCGAATCTGAACGGCATCCGCCCGGGCTCGGAAGAAGCCGAGCGCCTAAAAAAATCTCTGGTAGATCGAGGCCTTTGGTCTCCATATCTTGAAGTTGGTATCGGCCCAGATGCTGAAGTATTCTCGAAATCCCAACCCATGTCAGCCGTGGGAGTGGGTGCGGAAATCGGCATCTTGAAAAGTTCTACCTGGAATAACCCTGAACCCGAAGCAGTTCTTATAGTGAATGCGGACGGCAATATTGTGGGCGCAACCCTCGGCAACGATGTTAATTTGAGAGATATGGAAGGCCGTAGCGCGCTACTCTTAAACCGGGCAAAGGACAACAACGGATCCTGTGCGATTGGCCCTTTCATTCGCCTTTTTGACGATACATTTTCCCTCCAAGACTTGAAGGGCCAAGAAGTAAGCTTAGCAGTTGAAGGCGATGATAACTTCTCACTTATAGGAACATCCAATATTAGTTTGATGAGCCGACAGCCTGAAGATTTGGTGGCTCAAACTATAAATAGTAATCATCAATACCCTGATGGCTTTGCCCTAATGACAGGAACCATGTTTGCCCCTACTGAAGACAGGGGAGAACCAGGGCAGGGGTTTACTCATCATATTGGTGATGCGGTAAGCATTTTCTGCCCCCCTCTGGGAGCACTGATCAACCGCGTCAACTACTGCGATGAAATTCCGCCATGGAGTTTTGGCGCCTCCGCCCTAGCCCGAAACCTAGTCGCTAGAAACTTGCTGTAAACCCGTAAGGGCTCAAAAAATAGTCTTGCCCGTAAAGTGTATCATAAGACCGGGGTAACCACCCCAGTGGAAGACCCTTTCAGTATCTTAAGATCGCACCCCTCACTGGCTTGCTCCACTTGCTCCAAGTGCAACCGAAGATAACCTCGCTCGGATCTAAGAGGGGGGCTCGGAGCTACCCAATCGCTCCGACGTTGCGCTAAGATCTCCTCGTCAACCGCCAAATCAAGACGACGGCCCTTAACATCTAAGACGATTCTATCTCCGTTCTGGACCAGGGAAAGGGGCCCACCGACATAAGATTCTGGACAAACATGAAGGACTATGGTTCCAAATGCTGTCCCACTCATACGGGCATCCGATATGCGAACCATGTCTTTAACCCCGGCTTCCGCTAACTTTTTTGGGATCGGAATATACCCTGATTCTGGCATCCCTGGCGCGCCCTTCGGACCCGCATTGCGCAACACCAACACATCATCTTCTTTTACGTCCAAATTAGGATCATCAATTCTTTCCGCGAGATCCTCCAAGTTTTCAAAAACAACTGCCCTTCCTTCATGTTGGAGAAGTTCGGGGGTCGCTGCTGAATGCTTTATTATAGCTGTACCAGGCGCCAGGTTGCCTTGGAGGACAACTATGCCCCCCTCCTCCTTCAGCGGCGCATCTATAGGTTTAACTACTTCCTGAGCCCAAGACACCGAATTCGGAATGTGATCACCTAAAGTTTGACCAGAAATGGTCATGCAATCCAAATGAAGAAGAGGTCTGAGTTCCCTGAGAATTGGACCCAAACCCCCTGCCCGAAACAGATCCTCCATATAATTTTCCCCTGATGGTTTTAAGTCAACTATCAGGGGAGTATTTCGGCTCATATCGTCGAGTTTTTGCAAATCCACTTTGATGCCCAGCCGTCCAGCCACAGCTGTCATATGGATAAGCGCATTGGTAGAACCTCCGACAGCCAACATAACGCGAAATGCATTGGAGAGAGAAAATTCGTTGATTATTGAACTTGGAATTAAATTTTCTTCAATTAGCTCCACAGCCCGTTCACCAGTGGCTTCAGCGATACGCAAGCGCTCTGCATGAACAGCTGGAATGGTGGCACTTCCCGGCAGCATCATTCCTAACGCCTCAGTCATTAAAGCCATGGTACTAGCGGTCCCCATAACCATGCACGTACCAGCCGTAGTNGATAGCTGCTGACCAACATCGATGATCTCCTGGTCATCCAATTCGCCAGCCCGGTACCTGCCCCACTGCCTCCGGCAGTCCGTACAGGCGCCAAGGCGTTCACCACGCCAACTTCCCGTCAACATTGGGCCTACCGCTAGAGATATAGCCGGAATGTTTGCGCTAGCCGCAGCCATCAATTGGGCAGGAATAGTTTTGTCACAACCGCCAATTAGGACAACCGCATCAATGGGCTGGGCTCGGATCATTTCTTCTGTATCCATCGCCATNAGATTACGGAATAGCATGCTTGTGGGATTGAGGTATGGTTCCCCTAGAGATATCGTGGGAAAATCTACTGGAAGACCGCCAGCATACATAACNCCCCGTTTGACCGCNTCAACCAAATCTGGGACAGAGCGATGACAATTATTAAACCCGCTACTGGTATTGGCGATCCCAATAATTGGCCTATCAAAATCTGCTTCACTATAACCCATAGACATGGCAAAGCTTTTCCTGAGAAACAANGAAAACCCTCTATCGCCATAATGGGTGAGACCTCGCCTTAGACCCCTCGTATCCTTAGTATTTACCATTTATCCCTTCCTATTAATAACCTGGAGGCAAGGTGCTCACCTCGGCCGCAATCTCAAATGCGCGGGCAGCCCTCAAAACAAGATCCTCGCGAAAACTGTCGGAGACGATCTGCAAGCCNATCGGCAATCCTGCTTCGGTGAAACCGCAGGGGATAGAGCAAGCAGGTTGTTGCGTGAGATTAAACGGATAGGAAAACGGGGNCCAATCCCGATCTCTCAAGTTTGAAACCTGGCCAGACATTGCTCCAACATCAAATGCTGGCACTGCCGTAGCGGGCGTCAGGAGAAGTTCGTAGTCTCTGTGGAAATGCCGCATATGGACACAAAGTNCTGCTCTCCGGGTCATGGCATCGGTATAATCCCTCAACGGAATTTCCCGTCCCTTTTCGACAAACTCTCTTAGTGCTGGTTCNAGTTTGGCCTTTTCTATTTCGGGTAGGGACCCTAAAGCACCAGCCGCGCCAACTCCCCAGTGCGTCTGGAAAATCGGTAAAGGATTTTCAAAACCAGGAGCCTTCTCCTCAACGTTAGCTCCCAGATCTGAAAATACTTTGGCAGCTGCATCTACAGCTTTCCGTACAGAGGGATCGACCTCGGCATAGCCTAGGTCAGGACTATACGCTATGCGGAGCCCTGCAACTCCCTTATCCAACCCATCTGTAAAATCTTCGTTGTTGTATACCAATCTCGTCCAATCCCGGTAATCTGGCTCTGAAATTGCAGTAAGGAGGAGTGCCGCATCCTCAACTGTCAANGTCATGGGACCTGCGTGCGTAAGATTACGCATTGNTCCCTCGGGNTACATCGGAACCCGTCCGTAATTCGCCTTGATACCAAACACACCCGTCAAACTTGAAGGAATTCGGATGGACCCACCACCGTCACCGCCAATGGCTAGAGGACCCATACGGGCAGCAAGCGCCGCCGACGCGCCCCCAGATGATCCACCAGGAGTTTTACCGAGATTCCAGGGATTGCGGGTGATCCCGGTAAGTTCACAATCACCCACGCCCTTCCATCCAAATTCTGGCATGGTGGTCTTTCCAAAAATCACCGCACCATGTTCCCTNACTCTTGCAACACAAGGNGCNTCTTCTTCCCACGGACCCTTTGGATCGATTGTTAATGAACCCNTAAGAGTGGGCCAGCCTTTGGTTAAAAACATGTCCTTTATCGAAATCGGAACTCCATCTAAAAGGCCTTTTGGANTTCCGTTACTCCATCGCNCTTCCGANTCCCTCGCCTGAGCCAGAGCGGACTCNTCATCCACAAGAATGAATGCGTTGATATCCTTGTCACGTTCCTCNACNCGCTCNANAACNGCCNTGATNNCCTCNACGGGNGAGGCCTCTTTGCGCTNAAANAANNCCAATAANTCNTTNGCNGANTTATAAATAAGCTCGTTACTCAANTTGNGCCCCCCCTCGAANTGCTAGCCTAGTCTCNCNATCNNNATCANGATANCATNANGCATTNNANNNTTNNNNTCCATNATNCCANAANCANGGTACTNGTTTTTGTAACAACTAATGCTAAAGATCCCATTTCCATGAAATCTATTCAATTAACAGAACAACTCTACAGCTATATGCTGNAGGCTTCCCTNAAGGAAACCCCAGTTCAGTCNGANCTCCGGGAAACCACGGCATTNTTACCTGGANCCGTGATGCAAATACCCCCGGAACAAGGCCAATTCATGGGTCTCCTCATTAAATTGCTTGGAGCAAAAAACTGCATNGAGGTTGGCGTTTACACCGGCTATAGCNCTCTTAGCACAGCACTNGCCCTTCCTAAAGACGGAAAGCTTCTCGCCCTNGATAGCGACCCCCAAAATACTAAGATTGCCCGTAAATTTTGGAAGAAAGCTGGCATATCAGAACGTATTGATCTTCGAATCGGCCCAGCACTAGAGACCTTGGATCAACTCATTGCAGAAGGGCGTCACAATAGTTTCGATATGGCTTTTATCGATGCTGATAAAACCGAATATCAGGAATACTTTGAGGCCCTCATGATNTTGCTACGNCCNGGNGGTCTATTGATAGCAGATAATGTTTTGTGGTCTGGGAGGGTAGCCGACAAAACAGCTGTCGATGAAGATACTGTTGCACTCCGTGNCTTTACCCTGTCACTGCGGGATGACCANCGGNTATCAACAAGCGTACTACCTATAGCCGATGGNTTGTTACTAGCCGTAAAGCTTTAAANGNCCNCTAATTATCCTGTGTGAACNCCTGAATCTGTAGCCGCCTTTNAGGAAGTTGATCCATGATTAAACGTTTTTTCTCATCCGGATAAAATAACCATTCAGCTACTTCTGCAGGAGAACGGAAACAACCCTCACACAACTGAGTATCCCGGTTGATACGACAGATCCCCAAACAGGGTGTAAGCACATTGCCTGCCCCAGTAACAGGATTACTCATTTCGCAACGTCCAAATTGCCGCTTCGCCACGCAGAAATATACTTTTGACAAAATTCATCGCGCCCAAGGATCACATCCTCAGCCATACGGTAGGAATCACTTNCCCTATCCATAGAAAAGACTTCGGCNGGGTTACTTAGCACGGGATCAATTATTCCTCCATCAGCACCAGCCTCAACCATTAGTATCATAAAAACCTCGTTTACTAATCTCCGCCCTGGGATACCAAAGGAGACATTACTAATGCCACCTGTAATATGAATTTCTGGGCCATACTTACCCCGTAATTCGGCCACCGCATCGAGCGCATGGGATCCAAAGGTCTTATCTACGGATGCTGGGAATACCAACGGATCGATAAAGATAGTATCAAGTGTAAATCCNTTGGAAAGGGCACTTTCNACCATCTTAGATGCATTGGCCACCCTCCCTTGCACNNCCTCTGGCATGCCACTATCCCCAGCTGCTGTTACNACAACAGAAGCCTCATATTCTTTAGCGAGCTCAAGCGCATCCAACCGCTCAAGAGATGCCGAATTCAAAAGTGGCCTTGGCATATCATTATTGTAGGCGGCTAAGCCAACTTCTATCACCTCAATATTAGATGAATCTATGGAAAGAGGGGTGGAGGTTATTTTTTGCAACGCTTCCACAAGCCATCGCATTGCTTTTTTTTGCTCCTCTAGCTTGTAGGAAATCTCATCAACGTTCACATCAAGATAAGATGCCTTTGCGCTGTCTTGTTTTCTAACCAACGTATGCAAATAATCGATAGCAGCCTCAGAAGATTCTTCGCCCAACATTGCCATAGTTGTGGCAATCATTACATGCTTAATCTGACCTTGTTTATACTCTTGTCTCTCCTTAAAACTATCGGGGATAACTAAATATCTAGTCTCACCACCAAGCCCGTTATAAGAAATACTTTCTCTACCTTCATGAGAGACAATACTCTTTCCCTTTCGAAGAAGAACCCTTGTGGTATGAACGTTTTCCCCAATAGAGATAAAACTTTCTCCACCGCTCACTTTGCTTTTCATAGCTTTTCTATTCAACCCCCTACAATCAAGGCCCTCGCCCAATCAACTTGGGCATTGGTGTGAACTGACATCCCTCAACAAAAATATCAAAAAAATCCTCAGTAGTCTCCAACTCAACATGGTCGGCCTTCTCGATTACTTGCTTCAACGCTTTACGCTTTGAAGTGGATAACAAAAGTTCACAAACCCCTTCTATAGCGGCATTGCCGGCTTTTACAATCCGTTCCTTCGGCACAGGTGGAAGGAATCCTATTTCTATGGCGTTTTCTACATTTACATAGTTGGCAAAACCACCAGCCAGATAAAGCGTCGAGATGTCAGTTGGCTGAAGGCCCAAATATCTCATAGCAATGTACTGACCACAATAATTCGCTGCAGTAGCCTGAGCCAAGGCGCTGGCGTCCGCTCTAGAGAAAGTGATAGCGTGTTCGGGAACCACTACTATCTCAGATTGCTTTTTATTTGGCTGGAAAACTCCTTTTTCCGTCATACGGCCGTGTCTTCTCAGTTCGGCAACTAAGTCGATGAGACCGGATCCACAAAGGCCAATGGGGCTGACATTGCCAATGGTCTGATAATCAAAGTTACCAGTTTCTGCATCAATGGATATGGCCTCAATCGCCCCCTCATATCCCGGCATACCATACTTCACTAAACCACCCTCAAAAGCCGGACCCGCCGGACATGATGCAACCACCAAATTATCCGAATTACCGATCGCCACCTCAGTATTCGTACCCACGTCCACAAGCATAACGGTTTCGCTAGATATAGCTCCAATATCAATGGCTGTCAGACAAGCAGCCGTATCTCCACCTACATGACTGGCAATCAAAGGTACTCCATAAATTATTGTTTCTTTATTTGCCCTAATGCCGAGGTGCCAGCCGTTCTCAAATAATTCCGTACTCAGTCTGAGGCCTTTTCTGTATTCAAGTTCTGTCAAGGACTTATAGGGCTTCTGTCCGATCCCCTGCACATCCAATCCAAACAATAGATCTCTCATACTACTATTTCCAGCGACCGCTATTTCGTATATGGCACGTCGCGGAATTTTATGCGCTCGAGCAAAATTTCTAATTGTTCGGTTAAGTATCGTAACAAGAGATTTTGTTAGTTCCCCTCGATGTTGCCCCCCATCGTATGAGATACGATGCATCACATCACTTCCACCAAATTTTTGGGGATTCTCGAAACTAACCCGTTCGATACTGTGTCCTGACTCCAGATCAATTAACTCCGCTACTATCGTGGTCGTCCCCAAATCGACAGCTATGCCGAGTAAACGCCCCCTATAATGATCAATATCTTTCTCGCCATAATAAACTCTATCCTCCCTCCTGGTGACCATCGGCTCCAATAGCAGGTTATCTTTCTTCCTACCGGCTGCCAAAATTTTAGGTCGCCGCCGTAGAGGGGAAAATACCAATGGCTGCTCGACCACCACTCTCGCCTGACAGGCGAGGCGATATGGCTCCTTCAGAAAAGACTCGCTGTCACTNCGCTCGTTCAAGGCCTGAATNCCATTGGCAATTTCCACAACACATTCGTGGCACTCACCGTTACGCCCACACGAGCTCGGAATATTTAAGTTAAGTTCATCTCCCAGTTCAAAAAGGGTCTTGCCTACCTGGGATTCTTTCTCTNGAGCATCGGTTTCTTGCGTTTTCAAGCCTTCTCGGAACCTCTTCTTTGNAGAGCTCTCNCCCTTGTCGCATGCTCGCGGGTCTTTGAGATTTTATCTTTGGCCCGCCTGTAAGTTTTAGGGTCGCTCTCCCAAGCGGGACGGTAGTCAAAGACCCCGTCATGTCCGCATGTTGTATGGCCTTCCTCGCTCCCAACGGGCTTNTGATTTCGGCATTTGAACTTCGCTGTGCAAACGTCTTTACGATCACGATATGGGCATCTGAATTTTGATACTTCATCTGCGCGCTGGACCATACCCGTAAAAATTTCGCTTAGGCGACTTAAACTCTCCTGATATGCCTTAGGATCAACAAAGGAAGTTTGCTTCTCGGGAAGATCATCCTGCTTGGACACTTAAAAAGCCCTTCGCAACAGCGACACAGTCCAAAGCATCCTTGCCGTAGGCATCAGCCCCCATGTCATCCGCAAATTCCTGCGTTACGGGGGCCCCACCCACCATAATCTTTACATCATCCCGCATATCAGCATCTATGAACGCTTCTATAGTTTTTCCCATGTTAGGCATGGTAGTTGTCAACAAGGCTGACATACCCAGAATAGGAGCACTGTGTTCCTCGACGGCATCNATGAACTCATCGTCAGAGGTATCAACACCCAAATCAACCACGTTGAACCCAGCCCCCCTCAACATCATGATACACAGGTTTTTCCCAATATCGTGGAGATCGCCTTTAACCGTTCCCATTATAACAGTTGCTAGGGGTTCGACACCTGATGCTGATAAGATGGGCTCTATATAAGCCATACCGGCCTTCATGGCCCTCGCACAAGCCAATACTTCCGGAACAAAAATATAATTATCCCGAAACTTAATGCCAACTATTCCCATAGCAGCGATTAGCCCATCGTCCATAATTTCCAACGCGTCAATCTTATCTTCGAGAGCTTGCTTGGTTAAGGCGTCGACCACTCCATCATCACCTTCAATAAGAGCTGCTGCTATTTCTTGCATAAGTGGTCGAACCCGAGAAAAAATTTCAACATTGCGCTCTATTTCCTCAGGATTCTCGACAAATTCTTCAATTTCTTGACGAATTTTTTCGTTTGAAATATCTTTTAAGTCAGCCATCGTAAATGCCACCTAAGAATTAATATGAGTCTCTTTTGGTGTGCCATTCCTTAACTGCATTAGGTATCGCAGTTAAGTTTTCAATAGAAGTTTGGAGAGGAATAGCACACTCTGGCCCCACCATGTGAACCCCTGCATCTAAATTAGCACATACTTCGTCATGAACCGCGTCAGGGCCCTTAGCGTATAAAGTTTCTGGGTTATTTATATTACCCACCAGACTTATACGATCTTCAACAATGTCCATAGATTCTTGCGGTTTGTTCTTAGAGTCAAAATGAAATGCAGCCATGCCCGTCTCCGCAATAGAATTCATACGATCAACTGTACGGCCACAAATATGAAGAATTAAGGGCGCTGGAAGAAGATCNACAAATTCTGTATGCATGTCTTTGAGGTAGCGATCATAGTACTCTCCGCTAACCAAATCTCCTGTGGCATGATCGGGAACTGTCAGAGCGTCAGCACCCGCCTCTATTTGTGCCACGCCAAACTGAATGGTTGCTTCCTTCATTCTTTCAAGCGCAAGTTTCGTTTTCCCCGGATCATCTAAGGACATTAATAAAAACGGCTCAACTCCAAAACAGTGATACCCCAAAGTCCAAGGGCCCATTGTCTTTCCAATTATTGCAACATCGTCGCCATATTCTTTTTTAAGAATTTTTATGCATTCAATAACACAAGCGGTATCAGGATGGGTGAGAAAGTCGCTNGGAATTACCACATCATCAACGTCTTTCCATATCGGTTCTCGCATTCTAACAGTAGGCCAGTTATCCTTCTGTTCCCACTGCATCTTGCAACCGAGCGCTGACGACTCCTGGATGATAGAAAAAACAGGCATAATGCTATCAAAACCTAATTCTGTATAACCGGTCGCTGCTAGTCGCGCCATCATTTCAGGATTGCGGTTTGCTTCTGGAAAATGTGCGTCCACTAAATCCATTAGCTCAACCGTAGCCACAGATGTTGGATTGCAAACGGGAGTTCTATCTACGGGTTCCCGACGAAGTCCTGCCAACACCCGTTCACGACTTGTCATCGGTTTAATTTGCTCACTCACCACTGGTCCCCCCGATCCGCTTTATGACTGTTGTTGGGCACTAGGAGCAGATAGCACCCCACGTCCGGCCGCACTATCCTGCTCCCGCAAAGNAGCGCGAACATTTAAGGCCCGTATCAATAATAATCCAACAAGGGGGTCATGGCCACCAGAACAAGGAAACACGACAAGATCTTCCTCACCGTCCACACGAGGAAGATCAGCAAGCTTTGCCAAACCCGCCGCAACCGCCGAAACCCTCCTAGCCCTGCCATCCTCGGGGCCATCAGCTGTAACTCTATACGCCTCCCTGCCAGACAACTTTTCTAGACTTATATTCCGTTCCGTTTTCTTATCAAAAATTCTTAGCGGTTTTGCCTGCAAGGCCTCNCCGGGGGGCACCTTGCATGCCTCTATAAACACCCTACGGCAGGCCTTTACATGAGAGCCGCCACATCCAAACCCAACCGTGAAACTACCATCAGCGTCTTCCATTCCACCCAAAAGTATCATCGAGGCAGCTACGTGGCGCAAACAATTGTCTACCCCTTCCTGTGATGAATAGCTATGCACCTGAAATTCAGTATTACCGCGTCCATTTGTGCGCTTGTACAATCCAATAGAAATGTCATGAAAGTGCGGATAAATTGCCGTCAGTTCTACCCGTTCCCCTAAATCTAATATCCGTGCCATTTTCCCTTGCTTCCCTCCAAAACAATACCTGTCAACGCTGAAGCGCTACAACATCTGACCTATAGTGAAGCTACGACAACGTTAGATATACTAGGATCTGGCCACAAAGATACCAGGGAAAAGTCCCATCTACCATAATGCCTACCACTGCCGTGCCCAACAAAAGAAACGACGATTTTGGCAATTTTAAGCTCCAAACAAAGCCAAAAATATCACACAGAATTGCTAACGTGCCAAGTATTTCATGCTTTCTTCAAGTCCGCCCAGTGTAAGGGGGTACATTCTTGGACCCATTAGCTCTTGTATCATCTGGTTCGACTGAGAATAGGACCAATTAGCTTCAGTCTCAGGATTCAACCACACGGCAGACGTATACACATGCAGCAGACGGTTTAGCCATACACCACCCGCCTCCTCATTCCAGTGTTCAACACTTCCCCCTGGATAAGCAATCTCATATGGGCTCATGCTCGCATCACCAACAAAAATCAATTTATAATCCGAGGGGAATGTACGGATCAAATCCCAAGTAGGCATTCGCTCTGTGTGCCTACGACGATTATCCTTCCAAAGTCCTTCATATACGCAATTGTGAAAATAGAAGTACTCCAAATCCTTAAACTCACTTCTTGCTGCTGAAAATAGCTCCTCACAGGTCTTTACATGGACATTCATCGATCCGCCCACATCCATTAACAATAAAACCTTTATTTTGTTCTTTCTCTCGGGTCGCATCCTTACATCGAGCCAACCTCCATTATCAGCTGTCGCATGGATGGTATCATCCAAATCAAATTCTGTGTTCGCCCCATCCCGCACAAATTGGCGGAGCCTTCTTAAAGCCACCTTGATATTCCGGGTTCCGATCGTTACCGAGTCGTCAAAATTCTTATATTCTCTTTTATCCCATACCTTTACGGCACTTCCGCGACGCCCTTCTTTCTGTCCGATACGTATACCCTCAGGATGGTCGCCATATGCCCCAAAAGGAGAGGTTCCTCCGGTACCAATCCACTTGCTTCCTCCTTGATGCCGACCCTGTTGCTCAGCCAAACGCTCTCTTAAAGTCTCCATCAGCTTTTCCCAGCCCATTTTTTCCAACATTTCCCTATCTTCGGGACTAAGAATCTTTTCTAATTCGCGTCGCAACCACTCGTCCGGGATTTCTGAAAAAAGGGCCTCTCCTAGGGCTTCAACTCCCTTAAAGTATTCAGCAAATACCCGATCAAATTTGTCAAAGTGACTCTCATCCTTAACAAGGGCACTGCGACTAAGGTAATAAAATTCATCAATGCTAATATGAGCATCACCAACCTCTAACGCCTCCAATAACGTAAGGTATTCACGCAATGTTGCAGGCACCCTTGCCTCTCTGACTTTAACAAAAAATTCCGTAAACATCTTTGTTCAACTCGCTAATGTCTCAACATAGGTATTTTTGACCACAAAATCATTCTCCCTGCCGTCGTGCCAAAAACACCAATCTCTCAAATAGGTGGACGTCTTGCTCATTTTTCAAAAGTGCGCCATGCAATGGAGGTATAATCTTATTAGTATCTTTTGTTTTAAGTACTTCAGGATCTATATCTTCAACCAAGAGAAGCTTCATCCAGTCGATTAATTCAGATGTGGAAGGACGTTTCTTGAGTCCAGGGGTATCCCTAATTTCGTAAAATACTTCGAGCGCTCTTCCCAACAATTGTTTTTTTAGACCAGGAAAATGAACCTCCACGATCTTAGCCATGGTATCTTGATCAGGGAATTGTATGTAATGGAAAAAGCAACGCCTCAAAAACGCATCCGGAAGGTCCTTCTCATTGTTAGATGTAATAAGTACTATTGGACGAACTTTGGCCTTAATATGCTCTTTGGTCTCGTAAACAAAAAACTCCATACGATCTAACTCAAGCAAAAGATCATTTGGAAATTCTATATCAGCCTTATCAATTTCATCTATTAGCAGCACAGGAGCGACATCACTCTCGAATGCCTGCCACAACATCCCCTTGGAAATGTAATTCGATATCGAACTCGCCCTCTCCTCGCCCAACTGACCATCCCGCAACCTTGCAACAGCGTCATATTCATACAATCCTTGTTGAGCCTTCGTCGTTGATTTTATATGCCACCTAAGAAGTTGGCGGTCTAAAGCCCTGGCGACTTCCTCAGCTAACATTGTTTTCCCAGTCCCCGGTTCCCCCTTCACCAACAATGGTCGTTCCAAACTAATAGCCGCATTTACAGCGACCATCAGATCTTCAGTTGCTACATATGTATCTGTTCCAGAAAATTTCATAAAATACGCACTCTATTTAGTTTTTGGCAGCCTGCAACAATCGGGCACTTGCTCCGACACGTCAACCCATTCCATCCAATCACAACCTTAGGTCGGTACAAGTCTATAATATCCCCAATATTCCCCTCTTCGGCGAGACACTCAGGGAGGGACGAAACAAACTCTTGACGCGGGCACACCGAGTGATGTTTATCTCCGTTGATACTACTATCGGTACGCTATAGACGGCCGGATGGAACCATGACAGCGACTGCATCAAATAGGATTATACGGGTTACACCGAAAGGGATACAGGACCAAAAGGGCAAACAGCCCATTGTGTGCTTAACAGCCTACACGGCGGCAATGGCCAGAGCCGTCGATGAGCATGTAGACCTTCTCCTGGTGGGCGATTCCCTAGGCATGGTCTTATACGGTTATGACAGCACGTTGAAAGTGACAGTTGAAATGATGATCCGCCATGGATCTGCCGTAACATGTGCGACAAAGCACGCCTGCGTGGTGGTAGACTTACCTTTTGGCAGCTATCAAGAATCCGTGGAACTGGCCTACCGAAACGCAGCAACCATTCTAGCAGAAACCGGTTGCTCGGCGGTGAAATTAGAAGGTGGGCAGGAAATGGCAAAAACCGTGGCCTATTTGGCACAAAGAGGTGTGCCAGTAATGGGACACATCGGCCTGACCCCTCAGCACATCAACACTCTGGGGGGCTTCCGAGCCCAAGGGCGAACCGCAAGTGAAACCGAACTCCTAAAAACAGATGCCATTGCAATTTCGGAGGCTGGAGCCTTCGCAATAGTAGCTGAGGCTATGCCGCAGGAAACGGGCGCAATTCTTACTCGATCCACCAGAGCACCAGTCATCGGGATTGGGGCAGGCCAATCCTGCGATGGCCAAATCCTTGTAACTCATGATATGCTTGGCCTTTCTGGAGATTTTAAGCCCCGCTTTGTAAAGCAATACGTGGATCTAGGCGCCCAGATGAGCCTAGCGGCCAAAGACTTTTGCAGAGAAGTTCGGTCTCGATCATTCCCAAGCCGAAGGTACAATTATAGACTGAAAGTACTCTGAAAATGGGGATGCTGCCATAGCACCAACAACGTGATGACGAATGAAAATTAAACTGGCCCCTTGCATATAGACCAAAGTAATAGGACCATGCGACATCAGCTCTCTCTGGAGCTACACAAAACGATAGCTATGGTGCCTTCTTGGAAATTACCGATATAAATGCAATCGGAATCGAGCATAATTTGGGAGAAAACCGGGCCTATGGAATGGCGCGGGGCTTGACCTCCGTTCGTAATGCAACCTTAATTTTAATCAAAACAGATACAGGAATTGTGGGCATCGGCGAGGCATGGGGGCCCTGCAGCCTAGTTCTAGCTGCACTGGAAACCTTAAGACCTTATTTTGTTGGACGAAACATCTACGACCATGGACAAGTGCCACCCTACATTTATAGTCAACGCTACCACCTTGGGTACCAAAATACAGTTACTTCCTGCCTGTCAGGAATCGATATTGCTGCCTGGGATGCAATCGGCAAAGATAAGGACCTTCCGGCACACAGCCTAATAGGAGGTCAACACCGAGACCGAATACCTTTATACGCCTCGAATGGGTATTTTGCCTTAAACCCGGCAGAACAACTGGGGGACCAACTCAGGGCCCTAAGAGACGAGGGATACCCGGGAACCAAAATTAAAATTGGCCACAGCCCCGAGGACGACGAAAGACGCGTCGCAATAGCTCGAAAAGCATTGGGGGATGACATTCTGCTTATGGTCGACGCCAATGGGAATTACACTAGTGACATGGCGCTCCAAAGCATGAACCGTATTCAACCATACGGAATTCACTTCTACGAAGAACCGTTGACGCCAACTGATCTTCAAGGATATGAGTATTTACATCGTCGCTCAGCAATTCCTATAGCAACTGGCGAAGCCTTGTATACGGCCCATGATTTCAAGCGGCTGATGGATATTAAAGGCGCGGATTTTTGGCAACCGGACCTAACTTTGTGTGGCGGACTATCGGTTGGAAGAGACATTTTTGCCCTCTCGAAACTCGCTCATGTTAGAATGTCTCCCCACGTTTGGGGAAGCGCCGTTGGATTAGCTGCCGCACTACACTACGCTGCGTCATTGACCCCCTGGCCACACTCGGATGCAATACCCCAACCACTGCTGCTCGAGTATGACAGAGGCAGGAATGCTTTGCGAGATGAAATCTTAACCTCACCACTCCGCCAAGTTGATGGGCACCTTCCGGTACCCAAAGGGCCGGGCCTCGGGATAGAATTAAATTGGGATGCAATTGAAAAGTATAGAGTGAATTAGGAAGAGAGATGTCAAAAATTTTCATAACGGGGGGAAGCGGATTCGTTGGAGCACATGTGGCCCGAGCCTTTGTCGCGGACGGGCACGATGTCACAGTTTTTGGGCCCTCTACAGAACCTTGTCTATCGACCGAGGACCTCAAAAAAATGAAGTTTTTGAAGGGAAGTATTGCGGAGGCATCAGCCGTATCCAGCGCTTTAGGTGCTGTTCATCCAGATATCGTAATCGGCCTGGCGGCGTTTGGTGGCACTGGCAACGGACTTTTGGCTTCTGCCGCCTCTGATGGCGCCGCAGCTATATCAGTCAATGTTCAAGGCTTTCATCACCTGTTGTCAGCATGCGTTGAATTACCAGTTTCACCCAAAGTCATATGGGCCAGCACCTTTGCTGTTTTTGGACCCGCTTCCACCTATCCCAATGGAGTCGCTGATGAAACCTCGCCCAGAAAACCCGAAAGCTTTTACGGCTTAACCAAAGTTTTGGCGGAGGATTTAGCGGGTTTCTTTCGTGACCATCAAGACTTAGCCATAACCGGCATTCGGCTGCCTTTGGTATTTGGACCCGGCCTCTGGTATAATGGTGTTGCTAACCAGATAAGAGAACTTTTCGAAATTGCAGTGGGAGGCGCTTCGACGGAACTGCAGCTTGCAACAGAACCCATAGAGTTAATGTACGTCAAAGATGTAGCCAAGGCTTTCGTTCACGCAGTGAATTACAATGGATCATTAGATACAATCTATAATTTGACTGCTTTCCCTAGCAGTCCTTTTTCCATTGCCAAAGAGCTCAGCAGTATCTTGCCACAGGCAGGATTTCAAATACACCCAATTGCCACAGGGGAGAGTTACTCATTAGTAAACGGCAATAAATTACGCATAGAAACAGGATTTGTCCCGGACTTTAATCTCACAATGGCATGCAAAGATTACATTGACGAGCTGGGGAAAATACCAAGATAGCGTCCAATTCAATAAACAGACTAAGCATTTAATAAATTTAAGGCAGAACCAAAATGAATCTTGATTTTGACGATAGCGAAGTGGCTTTCCGACTGGAGGTACGCGAATTCCTTAAAAACCATATCCCTTCAACGATTAAGGCCAAAATAGATGCCCACCAGAAGTTATCAAAAGATGACTACATGAAATGGCACAAGATTCTTTTTGAGAAGGGGTGGGCAGCTCCAAATTGGCCAGAGGAACATGGTGGAACGGCTTGGTCGGCTCTGCAGTGCCATATTTTTGATGAAGAAATTGGCCTAGCGGGAACACCCAGAATACTGCCTTTCGGCGTAAATATGGTTGGCCCTGTCATCATGGAATTTGGGAATGATACCCAGAAGAATAAATACCTCCCGAGAATATTATCAGGCGACGATATTTGGTGCCAAGGTTACTCCGAACCAGGGTCTGGTTCAGACTTAGCATCCTTAAAAACGCGAGCTGTTAAGGATGGAGAACAATATGTCGTAAACGGATCCAAGATCTGGACAACAAGTGCCCATTGGGCTGACATGATTTTTTGTTTGGTCCGAACTAATACAGAAGCAAAAAACCAAGAGGGAATATCCTTTCTCTTGATAGATATGCACGACCCAGGAATTCAGGTACGGCCTATAATTACGATGGATGGCGGCCACGAAGTCAATCAAGTGTTTTTTCAAGATGTTAAGGTCCCGGTCGCCAATTTAGTGGGAGAAGAAAATAAAGGGTGGACATACGCCAAGTTCCTATTGAAGCATGAACGAGCGGGAATAGCCGCAATAGGATCGCAAAAGAGGCAGCTTCGACGGTTAAAGGAAATAGCTAAGGCCGAGCAAACAAACGGGAAGCCACTGATTGAAGAGGTCCGCTTTAGAGACAAAATATCTCGGGCAGAGATAGACCTTTTAGCTCTGG
The DNA here is from genome assembly GCA_002728255.1 of Rhodospirillaceae bacterium. Classification (NCBI taxonomy): domain Bacteria; kingdom Pseudomonadati; phylum Pseudomonadota; class Alphaproteobacteria; order Rhodospirillales; family Rhodospirillaceae; species Rhodospirillaceae bacterium. The sequence continues at coordinate 25,266 of PBWV01000036.1, forward strand.
AATACACTGAATTGAGAGCTGTATCAGCTGCTAACCAGGGCGAGGCCCCCGGGACTGAGGTTAATTTACTAAAAATACGTGGGAGCGAGATGCAACAAACCATAAGTGAGCTTCTGGTGGAAGCTGTAGGATACTACGCAAATCCCTATGTCCCAGATTCGCGTGAGCCGGGCTGGAACGAAGAACCCATTGGGCCTGACTATGCCGCCAGCTTAGCTCCTGAATATTTTAATTGGCGTAAATCTTCCATTTATGCAGGATCGAACGAAATACAAAAAAATATTATTTCAAAGATGGTTCTCGGGCTATAGACCTAGCATTACGGAATTCCAAATAAGGGTAGAACAGTGGATTTTAAACTAAGTGAAGAACAGACCTTACTCAAAGACAGCGTAGATCGTTTTTTGCAAGATGAGTATAGCCTGGATAAAAGGCGCGCTCTGATACAAACGGAAGACGGGTTTAGCCGTGAGAACTGGAAGACATTTGCTGATTTGGGGTGGCTAGCTATGCCCTTCGCAGAAAATAGTGGCGGATTAGGTGGTGGATCCGTAGAAACTATGGTGTTGATGGAAGCATTTGGAAGAAACTTAGTTGTTGAACCTTATCTCCACGTAATTGTGACAGCGGCGTCACTTATTGAGGCTCTCGGCAATAAGGAAACCAAGGACAAAATTTTACCCAACATAATCACCGGTGAAAAACTACTGACCTTGGCCCATGTTGAGCCACAGGCACGCTATAATCTCTCCGATGTTATCACGATGGCCTCCAAGACTTCTCAGGGCTACAAAATATCGGGGCATAAAGCTGTTGTGTTCCATGGAGCATCTGCTGACCACTTTCTCGTTTCGGCAAGAACCGGGGGAGAACAAACAGATGAAAAAGGAATATCGCTATTTCTTCTAGACTCGACCCAGTCGGGAATAACGAAAAGGCCCTATCCGACCATAGACGGACTCAAAGCTGCTGAAGTTATCCTAGATGAGGTAGAAGTTGATAACTCTGCCCTAATTGGAGAAGAGGGAGCCAGCTTCTCTGCAATCGAAACTGCAGTGGACCATCGCCACGCCGTACATCAATGATGCATTTAGCTATTCCACTGGTGATTGCAACCTCAGCCCCCATCCCATTTGCCCAAAATCCATCTATTTCACCGTTTATTAATGATTGGGCAGCAACGACGCCAAAAGACTTCCCTTCCGGAATACCCCCCGGCGGTAAGCCGATGTTAATATTATCGGCTTCAGCATCGATACCTGCAGCAATTAACAATTGACGAAGCCCCACATCAACCCCCGGCGCAGCTCCAAGCCGTAAACCTTTCAGTCCATGAACATCGCCCTTTTTTACGTCAATGTCACGGCGTAGTACGAGGAACCAGTACATTCCTTGTGAAAGGGCGCAGAGAAC
>PBWV01000037.1 GCA_002728255.1 Rhodospirillaceae bacterium
GCTACCCATAGCCATCCATACGATGCCGACGTGATAATTATGCAAGGTAACATAAAAATTGTAACCGATTGTCGGGAATATAATCTAAGACCTGGGGATGAGTTCCAGCTGGATAGCGGCATTATGCACACAGAAGAAACAGGCGGTAAGGGAGTGGTAATCCTCGCAGCCGTGGCTAAAGAGGCAACTCCGACAAAAAATATAAGCTAAGGTATTTCTTCTCCTCAAGGATACCCAAAGCTAAGATCAGCACGTGGTTATTGGCCCTCATGCCTCACAAGAAAGGTCTCCTGGAAGCCATATTAAACTTTGCTATACTAGTCACCTGCACATTTGGACCCAAACGATATGACAAGTAATTTTGACCGTTCACAGGAATCCCTTGGAAATATCCTCCACATGGAGCATGTAAACCTGGCAATACCAAACCAGAAACTAGCAACCCTATTTTATATTGTGGGACTACAATTCACTCGCGATCCGTTCATTATGAATGGCGTAGACAACATGTGGGTGAATATGGGACGTTGCCAAATCCACCTTCCCAGTCGAAACCCAATAGCTCAAAAATTAAGAGGCACCGTTGGGTTTGTAGTTCCCAATTTAGCAGCAGTTGAATCATCACTTGCCGATGTAGCCCCTTATTTGGAAAACACGGCATTCTCCTATACGCGGAAAAACGACCACATCAAAGCTACGTGTCCCTGGGGCAATAACTTCAAGATCCACGAGCCTGCTTCCAAATATGGCACGATAGATATTGGGATGCCCTATGTAGAACTGGATATACCACGGGGTACCACTGAGAAAATTGGCAAATTTTATGATGAAATTTTTGGAGCAACCGTCGAGTTAAAAACTATTCATAGTAATGAATGTGCTTCTATAAAAACTGGGAAATCACAATTCCTACATTTTTTAGAGACTGATTCTAAACAGAATCAATATGATGGCCACCACATTGCAATATATATATCTGACTTTGCAGGACCGTATGAAAAACTCAAAGAGCGTGGACTTATTTCAATGGAAACGGATGAGTACGAGTGGAGATTCACCGATATTATTGACCTCGATACCGGAAAAACTCTTTTTGAAATTGAACACGAGGTACGAAGTGCAACCCATCCGCTCTATTCCCGCCCTCTAATAAATCGTAATCCTGAGCAAAGTAATCGAGGGTACCGCCCAGGGCAGGACAATTTTATAGGCCAAATTTAAATAGCCGACCACTTACCGGTATGCGTCAGACAAAATCCTGCGAGGATTCTTACTTAAGAAAACCCTCGCAGGCCAAACCTCAGATAGTTATACCCTTACTCTGCCACCCCAGGAAGGTCACCGGTGCACATATTAGCTGTCACCACCGGAGCATATGGTAAATCTGCAATTTTAGGCATATAGGAAAATTCGTAGTGGCACTCATACTTCCGATTAGCATGTTTTCCCGTCCCACCAGCACTTTTTAAATACCCCTGACCCTCGGCAAAGGCATCCTTGGCAGACCGATCTACCAAGAGATACCGTTTATCTCCATCGCGATCCGTTATCTCACATGCCAAGCGGAGCATAGTCCCAGCATCTGTAATTACCCCACCTCCCGTGCAGGTCATCACTCCATCCCCCTCCGCAGCACTTAGCAGAAATCCATGATTCTTGTACGAGAAAACCTTCGCTCCCTCGCCCGTCTCAGTGATATCAATCTCAGCCATAACTGCCGTCGTGCTTTCCCACGAAGCGCCCGACTCCGCGATAGCATGCGAATTCATAGCTACAACCACAAATCCCAATCCAATTAAGCTAGTTAAATTTTTGATCATTTCTCACCTCCCACAAATTATTGACTAACATCCGTTTTGCCCCGCGCATTTGTTGCGCACACATCTCTTTATTATACGAATTTCTATGTCCGTACTATTACCTTTTATGATTTTATCGCCATACCGGATCACATAAGCTAAGCTCTCATGATAGCCTAAAGATAACAACAAGGCACTTTGCTAAATAAGAAGGTTAACAAGTGTTAAATCTCTTTGCCCTCACAGTAGATGTTAAGTTGAGTATAGTTCTTCTTTCTCTGGTGCATACCATTAGCGAAGGAACTTTACCCTTTCCCGATATACCTCCAAATTATTCCTCCGGAGATCTATGGGAAGAAAGATCCATGTTCTGTCTCTACAACGATAAAAACTCTAACGAGCTCTACTATGGAATTATTTTTGACGACTTTAAAACAAGAACTGTACAAATTGATAATGGTGACCTTATGGTACCTGAGGAGACCGAGGCATCCCATTACACCTTAGTAACAATTTACGGAGCACAAAAAATCTTCTGGAAAAACAATCTAGGAGTCAATTCTTTAGATCGAAAAAATTTTGTTCACTTGCTCAATGGAAAAGAGCATGGGTGGTGCCAACCACAAGCAAGTGTTGCTGTACTCCAAAAGCTACAAGAGAAACTTACAAGTAACACGGGTAAAAATAGATCCCGGACAATCCTTGATGACTTCCAGTAGAAAAGTGGCGCCCAAAGGGCGCCACTAATCGCATATCACTACTATTTAACTTTGTCTAAGCCATCGCCGCCTTTATTGCATCAGCGGTGATTGGCAAGCTACGCACCCGGGCGCCCACTGCGTCATCAATCGCATTCGCTATAGCAGCCGGCACAACAGCAGTAGCAGGCTCACCTATTCCAGACGGATATTGGCCTTGCTCAATAAGAACAATATCAATCTCTGGAACTTGATCCATACGCAACATCTCATATTCATCGAAGTTGCCTTGCTCAATCCCGCCATTACTCATACTTAGCTGCTCATACAAAGTTTGACTTAGTCCCCAAAGGGCTGCTCCCTCTATCTGCGCTCTTGCGCCATCCGGATTAACAACCGTACCGACGTCCATAGCAATTGTAAGCTTTTGGACAGTAGGATCTCCGCTAGAAGGATCAACATGCACTTCGGCCACGCAAGCCGTCCAAGATGGCGACCCACGCTCTTGGGCACTCACACATGATAAGCCCATGCCCGTATTTTCACCCAGGGGTTTGGTGCCAAATCCGGATCGGCCAGCAGCAGCCATCAAAGTGTTACGCAGGCGTTTTGCGCCCCCCACACTGTTTGGTGGAGCACCAGCGTTCTTACCTGCCGCATCAAGCATATCCACACGCATCAGCAAAGGATCTTTGCCAATTTTCCTCGCCATTTCATCTATATATGACTCCGTGGCAAAGAAGGTCCAGCCTGGCGCTACAGATCGCCAAAAACCTGGCGGTAACGCCTGAGTAGCCGTTTCATTTTCTATTGCACGCACGTGATGATTGGGCACCGTATACCAAAAATCAGACCCATTCACAGAAAACGAATCTACCTTACCTTTTTTATCTACTGACTCACCTAGAAAACCTGGGGCCGCACGTTTTGTGGACCAACCACCAGCCACAGCATGTTCTATTGCAACATATTTTCCATCAGAGTCCACCCCACCTTTAATCCTTTGAACCGTGGGGCTACGATGAAAATCCATTCGGATATCATCTTCACGCGAGTAGATCAGTTTAACAGGTCTTCCTAGATCCTTGGAAGCCATAGCCGCTTGCACCATCTCATCTGCTTCGCCACGACGNCCGAAGAANCCCCCAAGATANTGCTGGTGAATCACCACATTCGCTGGATCGACNCCAACCGCCTCGGCTATCAATGGCACNCACCGGGTTGCCCACTGTGTTCCAACAAATATATGGTAGGTACCATCTTGCTCCGTCGCCACACAGTTCATCGGCTCCATACAGGCATGGGCCAAAATACTGGTTGTATACTCGGCTTCATGGACATCGGTTGAGGCGCTAAAACCAGCCTCAACATCTCCATCCAGCACCCATGCCACCCCAGCGTCTTTATCATCAATAAGCTTTCGCGACTCTTCCAAGAGGCTTTCACTGCTTATATTAGCAAATTNCCCATGCTCCCATTCAACTTGAATAGTTGCTGCGGCCGCATCAACTGCGTGCTTTGTCTCAGCAATGGCCAGGGCGTAACCATTCTGCATGGAAGTACCTGGAACCATTATAGTCTTAATGTAACCATCCACAGACTTAGCTGCAGAGTCGTCAACTGACTTAGGAGTAGCACCATACCGNACTGGTGGGCTTAGCCAACGCGCGTAAACCATTCCGGGAAGAAAAACATCAATTCCGTACCCAGCACTGCCATCGACCTTAGCAGGAATATCAAGTGCAGCGACCGGTTTGCCGACCACCTTATACTCGCCAAACTTCTTAAGGGATATGGCCTTATACTCTTCCTCAGAGAAAGAGCGATCTATGTTGCCGCCGGCAACAATTTGTCCATAGGTGATGCTCCTACCTGAGTCTCCATGCGTTACCACACTATTNGAAGCTGAACACTCTGCNGCCGTCACACCCAACATTTTGGCTCCNGCATCAACCAAGGCTATTCTGGCCGAGGCACCCACACGGGACATCTGATCGAAGGTCCAGTTAACGCTCCAACTTCCGCCAGTTAGCATTAAACCCCATTTTTCATGGCTATCTGGGTAATCAATACGAACGTCCTTCCAATCTAACTCTAGTTCTTCAACTACCATCTGAGCCATCGCAGTACCAATATGCTGACCACCCTCACATTTAGTTATGTGAATAGTAGTAATTCCTGACGAATTCATTGTCAGGAATAGCCCATGGTCAAAATTTCCTGCTGCAAAAGCTTCACCGGCNCCACCGGAAAGTTTGGTCCCTAAAGAAAAGCCAAACATTAAACCAGCCCCGGCCGTGGTAGAACCAACTAAGAATTCCCGACGCCGCAACCCATTACTATGCTTTGTCATTTGCCTATACCTCCATCGCTGCGCGTTTAATAGCTCGCTTAATACGAATGTACGACATGCAACGACAAAGATTGCCGCTCATTGCATCGACAATATCCTCATCACTGGGATTNTTGTTCTCACTCAGTAAGGATGCCGCCTGCATAATTTGTCCTGATTGGCAGTACCCACACTGTGGGACCTGCTCCGAGACCCAAGCTTTCTGCAAGGGGTGCTCGCCTTTAGGATCTAACCCCTCAATTGTTGTTACAGTCTTGCCGACGGCGTCCGACAAAGCCGTTTGACATGATCGTACCGCCTCCCCATCTATATGAACCGTGCATGCACCGCATTGTGCGATACCACAGCCAAACTTAGTTCCAGTTAGTCGCAGATATTCCCGAATGATCCACAATAGTGGTGTATCTCCAGGGGCATCTACGGCATGCTTCACACCGTTAACGTTTAAAATTGCCAATTTACCCTCCTCGGACATAATAAAAGCCAAATATTGGNGCTACATCGTATACCTGAGCCCTAGATAATTAGATCAACTAGCCGTCATACAAAGCCGTCATTATTGATGCACCAAAAATTATAGCATNATCAATTTCAGGCCTCTTAGGCCTGAGTGATACAAAATGTAGCGAAAAATAGCGCCGTGACCAACCAATTTATGCTTTAGGTTGGCCTTTTCTAAAGTCCCGCGAGGTGGTTTCGCCCCAACTGCTTGATTGTGTTGGAAATAGTCTTACAAAATTGCCCTTTCCTTGCAGGCAGTTACCTACTTCCACGCTGCTTCCCGAACAATCCATTGAGCTTTATTCATAACTCAAGAAGTTTAATAATGCTTACATAGGTGCACAAAATCATGAATTTCTTATTACAGCTTCGTCCATTTAAGATCCTTCCCACAGCCTTGTTGGCATTCAGCGGCATTACTTTTAGCCACCCTTCACAAGATAGGGTGAACGCAAGCGATCAAGGTTTTTCGCGAGCTTATACGGTCGAAGCTGACAGGATAATAACGCCTTTAACAAAGTCACCTGGGGTTCCATCTCGGGGGCGACAAATTGTAGCCGGACGAGGCGGCAATTGCCTTGCCTGTCACACAGCACCCATACCTGAGGAACAGTTTCACGGAAACCTGGGACCTGATTTATCCCAAGTCGGCTCATACTATGATGAAGCCCAACTCCGATTACGGCTAGTCGACCCCAAACAACTCAACCCTGAAACCATAATGCCAGCCTTTTACAAGACAACTGGGCTAAATAGAGTAGGAAAAAAGTATACCGGCAGACCTATTTTAAACGCCCAACAGATTGAGGATGTTATTGCCTACCTACTGACCTTGAAAGATAAGGNGCCTTAATCNAANAAAATGTACTATTATAGGGAATTGANTTTGCGTCAGCGAGATATTCAATCTGGATAGATAGAAGAAAGCTATGAATAAACCTATTCCTGATNGGCGGGATTTNCCTCCCAGAACTTGGAGGCGGCGCAACATCTTAACGCTGCTAGCAGGAGTACCCACCCTACTGATCAACATAAAAAAAAGCCAAGCGGAAAATTTTGATTACCAAGGCAATCCCTTCCGAGATCGCTTCCAAAGTTTCCGGCAGACGTTCCGTGTTGAGGCAGACCGTGCCGAGGCCGAGCGAATCGTAAGACACATTATCAGGGACCGAACACCTCGTACCAATATAATAAAGCTTGANGCTCCAGACATCGCGGAGAATGGATCAGCTGTACCCGTGTCGATTGATATAAAATGCGCGATGACAAAAACTGACTACCCAAAACTGGTTCATCTTTTAGCTCTTGAAAACCCATTTCCAGAAATAGCTAAATACAGATTTAGCCCCGCCTGCGGAAGAGCTCGAATCACTACACGTATTCGAATGCGAACTACCGCACCATTAGTAGTCCTTGCTAACATGAGTGATGGCTCTGTCGGTTTAACCGAAAAAACCGTAAATGTAACTCTAGGCGCATGTAACTGATACGGCAAAGGTATGGTAGATAGAAATAGACGGATAAAAATAACCCCAAACCCAGCTAAGCGGGGAGATCTGCTAACGATCAAGGCACTTGCTGAGCATGAAATGGAGCCAGGAGTGCGGTTGAACCCTAACAGTATGGTCGTATATCCCCGCTTTATCTTAAATAAGCTAATTTGTCGTTATAATGGCGTAGAAGTTTTTGTATCTGATTGGTACTCCGGGGTCTCCGC
>PBWV01000038.1 GCA_002728255.1 Rhodospirillaceae bacterium
TTCTCTCACCCGTTATTGCTACATCCGACTCAAAAGGCTCTCCACCAGTCCCGTCCAGAACGGTTCCATTCCGAATGACTATATCGTACATTCCTATTCTCCCCATTTTCATCTTATCGACAATCAGGTCAGTCCCAACGAATCCTGCTGCCTAATGTGCTATCCCGAGAGACCATACCATGTTATGCCTTCTATCCCAGCCCAAATCACGGACAGACAATTAAAATGGATCCTATTCTGACCGCACTAGACATCGCTGCCTTATTCTGGTTTTTCATTTTCTGGATCGGCTACACCCTAGTTGCTGACAGCGAAAGGCTTCAACATAAGTCAGTAGCCGGCATCATGAATGAACATCGTAACCGATGGATGTTGGAGATGCTGCGGCGTGACATGCGAATGTTAGATGCTCTCATACTTAATCACTTGCAAAGTGGAATTGCGATGTTTGCCTCCACCAGCCTTGTCGCTGTTGGTGGACTGGTCGCTGCCCTGGGGGCGACCGATAAAGCAATCGCGATTCTTTCTCCACTCCCATTTGTTGGCGGAATGTCCCGGATAGAATGGGAAATAAAAATGCTCCTTCTTTTACTAATATTTGCTTTTGCATTTTTTAAATTCGTGTGGGCTTATCGCCTGAACACATATTGCGCCGTTTTAGTAGGAGCCGTCCCTGATCATGAAAATATCGATACCGAGGCAGAANACGAGGCACNACGAGCNGCGNAAATCGCGAACCTCGCAGCTCGCCACTTNAANCGTGGTATTCGCGCCTTCTATTTTGCCCTAGCAGCACTCTCNTGGATCATACACCCGATGGCGTTAATACTCTCNACCACCTGGNTTATTGTGGTGTTGTACCGACGAGATTTCCGGTCTCGGTCGCAACAAATCATTCGTGGCACTTGAATTCTCCGATCAACGAGGTGTGTAGAAACTAGAGGTATCTCCCAAACCAAGTCTCTGATAGTATCGAGATACGTAGTCGGCAATCCAAAACTATTGGAGCTATAGCGATGAAGAAGTCTGCGTCGCGAAGAGCCTTTCTAAAAACTGCTGCCAGCGCAGGTGACTTTTTCCAAAACCGGACATCTAGAAATATGCAAAGGTTAAAAAGAATTGGAAACCAATAATTCTCACCAACTCACCCATCATCACGCTCCAGAGCTGAATTTTTTAACAAACTCCTCAATTAGGCCAGTTGGTGCAGCCATGATATGAGCAAATCCCGAAAACATACCATTCTTGATATCCTNCAACACATAGATGCCGAATCTGAGAATTAAGCAGGTCAGGCAGCCCGGAACTTCAATCGGTGAGGTGCGGGAATCCTATATCGCTCATGCTGATCTGTCTTGGATTATCACATTCCCTGGCAGTAAATTTATCCGCTACATGGGTAATGATAGCCTTCTCAAGAAGGCATTTTCGTTCTAGATCACAGAAAATTATTCGTGGGATTCGAAAATCTGTAAAAAAATAAAGGTATACTGCTGAAAACATATCTGGAGGAATATAATAGTTTTTCCCTCCCCATTTATCTGTCAGTATTTTCCTATGAAGAAATATAAAAGTAGAGTCTTGATTTCACTGCTAGTCCTTTTTGCTTTGATGATGGGAGTCTATAGCGGATTTGTGGCGCAACGGGAGGGCTTTCACTCTGCGCTTCATAGCCGTATTGTTGGACATACGCCCCCATGCTGCCAGGAAGAAGTGGCTATGGTACTTTCCGTGGGGATTGAGGGTGACCACGACTTGTTTGTCGATGCGGTAAGAGAATTCGTGAATGAAAATAGTATTCGTCCTCCTATTGGGAGCCCGCATGGCTTTCCAGCTTATGACACAGGCGGAGTGATAAGGTCGTTACTTGCGGCTAGCCGCGGAACGGGAAAGCATCCGCACCTTCTGTGTTCGTCACGCGCAAATGCGATGGGTGGAATTTTGGAAACTTTTGGAATCAAATCTCGTCAAGTGCACCTCTATAGCCAAAATAATGGTTCTCATACTTTTATTGAGGTGCAAAATCCAGTAACAGGAATATGGGTAGTTCATGACCCAGACTATAATATATTTTGGGTGAATCGACAGGAAGAGCGGAGGATTGGTTTAGGGGAAATGGTCACCACACCTACAGAAAAGATAGTTCCTTGCCGTGTTCTAGCTGATTGTGACTGGAACCTGGGAAAGCATTTGCGGTCTTTTCTTGGGGTTGGGGTCTATTTTGACTTTGATGGTCCGCCTCATGTTTTAATAAACAGAAATCGTTTTGACCCAGCCACACTGCTGCCTTATTCAAGTCCACCGCAGACTTTGGAGAAATACATTTCTGGTTTGTGGTCATTGGACCATGGCCCTCCGGTCGTCAGCATTGTTTCTGGAGCGATTTAACTAATTCTAACAGTCAACAAAACCTCTCACCGACTTAATCGCCTCACCCTCCAGATTCGACTTTTTTAACAAACCCCTCAATTAGTCCATCTGGCGCAGTTATGACATGCTCGGATCCAGGAAATACACCTTCTTTGATATCCTGTATAAATTCCTTGAACCCGCTCACACGTTGCTCCTGCATCTGCTGCTTAAGTTTATACAGCTCACGATATTGTTTAGAATGCCTCGGATATGGGGGAGGATTATTACCAAGAATATCTTCTGCAAATAAAAATTGCATGTCACCGCCACTACCTGCGCCAATTGAAGAAGTCAGCAAGGTCGTTCGCTTGCTAATCTCCTTCAGGAGATCCTCTGGAATGACCTCTACCTCAACCGCATAAGCTCCAGCATCTTCAAACTTCTTAATTTCATGGTAAACCCACATCGCCTCATCAAGATTTTTACCAACGGCTTTTAACCCTCCTGTCCATGTACTTTTTCTTGGGACCAACCCCGCGTGTCCCTGGACGGGGATGCCCGCTTCAGCCGCTGCCGAAATAAATTTTGGACTCCACTGACACATAATCGCGTCCGCCCCAACAGACATAGCCTTATATCCTAGGCGAACCGCTTCTTCTTCACTAGCTGCGGCAATGAGAGGCACAGAAAATGCCATAAAAGTATGGGGGGCTGCCTCCCGCATTGCAATAGCCGGCGCTGGGTTATTCGGATCAAACCGAACCTTCATGGTATCGATCCCCGCTTCCTCTGCGGCAGCAGCCTCTTCCGGGGTGAACGGCACTGTTTCAACAAGCACGCGAACTCCTTTTTGGTCTCTCAAATCTTTGACCGTATAGTTTCGGGTCCCGTAAGCACCTCCCAATGTCATGATTCGGTTAAGGCCACGCTTAGCAGCGTCTCTAGGTGGAATTGATCCATCCCCTGTTGCATGACTCGCCATAAACTATCTCCCCCTTAATTCACATTTACTGAAGNACGCCCAGGTTAGAGCCAAAAACCTCAAACTATCTTTGGCACAAGACCTTCCGCTGCTTCAAAATCATTTTTCCCACACCTGTCCGTGCCTTTTAATAATAATATTGGGTGATGAGACAATGCATCCGCTGCAAGAGCACGATCCCAATGCGATGTAGTTGGCATCAGCCGCATGGTCATTCCGCGCCGCCTTTTATTGGATCGATTGGGTTGCGAACCATGCATTAGGAAAACATCATGGAGAGAGATCTGGCCGCGTTCTAGAAGAATTTTTTTAGAATCTTTGACATCAAATTCCGTATCCAACAATTCTTCATGTAACGTCAAATCATCGCTTGGATTATGTTGATGTTGCCTGAGGGCCCTCTCCCGGTGGGAACCAGGTATTACCTCTAAACAGCCATTTTCCTCGGATGACTCATCGATTGCAACCCACACAGAGCATGTAGCAAGGGGCGTTATTGGCCAGTACTCTCCATCCTGATGCCATGGAGTTGCCTTCCCATCATTAGCTGGTTTGCCAAACAGGCTCATGTTCCAAAGGGCAATATCTGCTCCAATTAACTGCGACACCATATCTAGAATCCCAGGGGCAAAACAATAACTTGCGAAACTTATGTCATGGCGCAAAAGAGCCGAACAATTATCCCGAAATTCTGGGTTCTCGCCTATAAATGAATCCGTCTTTTCATCTATTGATTCCAAAATATGAGGCGGAACTCGGTAATCTGGGANAACATATCCATCAGCCTTATATTTTTGAATGTCTCTTTCGGTTAGCATAACGAGCCTCTTCATTCCTGTTTGCCAAGCAGTTTAACCCCATGCCCACTGAGATGGAAGACGCATTTATTTCCACATTTCGGGTAAGCACTGTGCCATCCATTTTACCAGAGCTGCATTTACTTCTTCTGGCCTTTCTTGTGCCATCCAGTGCCCAGAAGAAATGCTAACTTTTGCGAGGTCCGCACAATATNTCTCCATTGGAGCGGCCAATTGCGAAACGAAACACTCACACGTGTAGTCGTACAGAGCTTCCATAAACAACACTGGCAAATCCAATAGCCCACCATTCAACGCCTTAGCAGCATATACCGCATTTGCCGAATGGTTCATATAGTATGAGCATGGTCCAAAGAATCCATTGCGCTTAAGATAAGTGGAATAGGACAAGAGTTCCGGTTCAGACAAAATTGCATTGTCCCGAGCCATATCGGGAGCCACCGGAGCACCTCCAAACCAGCCTCCGTCTTTTCGAACCAGCGCAGTCATATTGGGTCGATCCGGAGGTTTAGGTTTCCCTCTACGAAACAAGGCTTTGATGGTGCGGTACGGGTCTGCATCAAAAGTAGCTACGGCCTTATTAAAATTCTCCTCGTAAAATCGTTGGTATTCCCATTGCCCAAAAGGATAATCATTTTCCGGATAAAGCTTTCTATCAATCAAAGGCAGGCAGGAATCTAGTCCATATTCAAGTGTATGGTATGGGACACACAGACTGGCCACACCCCAACATCGATCTGGATGGTGGCTCGCGATATTCCACACTGTAGGACTTCCCCAATCGTGACCCACCCAAAGAGCTTTTTCCGCACCCAAGGAATCCAAAAGCGCCAACATATCGGCAACCACATACTCCTGGGCGTATTCCTCATGATTATCGTAAATCGTCGACCTACCATAGCCGCGCATATCTGGCGCAATAGCCCTAAAACCTAAAGAGGCCAAAGCAGGCAGTTGATGCCGCCAACTGACGGACAACTCTGGCCAGCCATGCACAAATATAACCACTGCGCCATCGGGTTCTCCTGCCTCGTAATAAAAAGTGCAGTGGTTAGGGTTACTCACTACTTTCTCTACAACTTTCTGCATCATTTTCGATATATCTCCATCAAACCCAAGAAGGGCTAGGCCAATGTGCTTAAAAATTTGAGCAGGGTACTATTAACCTCTTCGGGCGCCTCTTGCTGCACCCAATGCCCAACTCCTTCGATTATCCTGGATAAACGCATATCATCACACAACTCATCGAGGTTTGCATACCCATCTCTTCCAGGCACAAAGGAACGCACAACATCTTTGGAACCCGCAATAAAGCAACTAGGCTGTTTAACCCTAGCTACGCCCATAAGAGGTAAATCATAGAAATCCTTTTCTGAATTTCTGTAGCGATTTAGTGGGCCTCGAAAGCCCCCAGCAGTGAAGTGCTCCACAAAATACTCCAAATCTTTTTCGGTAAGCCACCCGGGGAAAACTGGAGGGTCAACAAACCCTTCCAAGAGGGTGGCAGTAGCTGGCCTGTCCAACCAGCTATCCAGAGATGGGGCATCCCCACTAATGGAGAAATAAATCTTGCGCAGAGACATTCGAATATCTCTCTCGAGCTCGGCCTCAGCGATACCTTCCTTTTGGAAATAAACCTGGTAAAAGAAACGCCCATCGTAAATTTTATTCCATAACTCTATAAGGGGCACGCTGGGCCTAGGACGATAAGGAACACTGAGCCCCGCCACAGCACTAACCCGCGAACCATGTAGAGCAGCCGTATTCCACACAATAGGGGCGCCCCAATCATGACCCACTAAAATAGCTTTCTCCTCACCGCAAGCATCTATGATGCCTACAATATCATCCATTAATGGCTGCATGGCGTAAGCCTCTACCGGCTTGGGTTTATCACTTTTCCCGTACCCTCTAACGTCCGGAGCAACCACCCTATAGCCCGCGGTAGCAATTGGCTCAATTTGATGCCGCCAGGAATACCAAAGTTCTGGCCAGCCATGGACTAGAATGACTAGGGGACCCGACCCCATTGTTGCTGCTCGAATTGAAATATCGTTGACTGGAAAATTGTTAAATTCCATCTCTTTAGTCCTTTGCAATTGGCCGCAGTTAAGGAACATACGGCATTAGCCGCTCATTGCGTTTGCGCTCTGCAATTAGTGGCGGGCAACGAGTGTCATCGTAGTAATCCACCTGGCAATCCAAACATTGAAAACATTCCGCCATATTAATTTTCCCACTCGGCTCTATAGCCTGAACGGGACATGATGCTTCACAAGCATGACACGGAGATCCACATTGCGGCCGTCTCTTCAAAAACTGAAATATATGAAATCGTCCAAATATGGCCAGCGTTGCGCCCAAGGGACATAAACAGCGACAGAAGAATCGTTCCACAAATAACCCTACAAACAACAAAAGAATGGCGTACAATCCGAATGGCCAAGCTCTCTCAAATTTCAGTGTAATTGCCGTCTTGAACGGCTCAATTTCGGCCCCCTGCAGACCCCACTCCATTGACCAAAAAACAGATACTCCAACCAAAGCTATAACAACCGGATACTTTACCACGCGCAAAACCTTGCTCAGCCTAAATTTGGGACTGAACTGCGGCACCCGAAAAAAGCGTGCCAATCGGTTCAACAATTCCTGAAGCGCACCAAACGGACATAGCCATCCGCAAAATACCCCACGGCCCAAGAAAACCAATGAAAGTGCCGTGTAGCCCATTAAAATCACTATCAGCGGTTCAAAAAGGAGCGTGGTCCATTCCAGCTTCCCAAACAATGCCTGCCCATACGAAAAAATATTCACAATGGAAAGTTGTGCACCAGCAATCCACCCCAACCACAGTAACACAAAGGAGAGTATCGCGATCCGAACCCATTTATGCAGTTGACGTTTTTTAGCGATCGGGTGCTCAAAGAGGAAAATATTTGTGACTACAACCAATAATATCAACAAGACAGAGATAGAAATTGCTTGATCGACCCATGTCCTTTGCCAATCGCTAAGTTTACTCTCGCGAACTAGCCCACCCAGCACCAAAGATATAGGTTTCAAGCCCTCTTCCTCTAGATCAAAGTCCGATCCGACAACAAACCTCACAGGGATTTGATAGGAAATATCCGTCGAGAATGTCCTGCTCTTTTCGTCTTCACCTTGATTCCCAAAATCAAACTGCAGAACCCATGGAAGGTACGGTTTGAATTTCATGTCAGAGCTTATTTTAACAATTCCTACTGAATCGAACTCTTCTCCCTTCTCAGTTCTTAAAGCTGTACCCCCTTGGGAAAACTGACCTGCTCTTTGCGGGTTCCACAAATTTTTAGGCAATAGTGGTATGATCAAATTTCCCTGCCTAAGGGTCAGACCTTCTCCTTCCCCCGAACTAAGAAACTTAGACTCTCCTATAAAAACCTCTTGGGGCTTCCCCAAGGATTCTCTCCACGAAATAGTCCCCTTACTTCCGATCCACAAAAGATGGTCCCCATATCCAATTTGAGAGACATATACCCCATGCCACTTAGCACCAAACAAATTTCTTCCGATTCCTGCCGGCGTAATCAAAGCAACACAAATTGACTCTGGGAACCTGTGCATGCCTTTCTCGAGAAAATTTTCACAACGGACCGACCCATCAGAAAGAAGTGAAGGCCAATCCCGTGTTTCAAATGCAAACATATCTAGAACAATCTTCTCAACAATATCTTCATTCAGGAGCCCCCTACTTCGCGCTATCACTCGCGCTCCTGAAATCACTGCACCATGCGCCAGGTTGGCACTTATAGTTGCTCCACTAATACCATCTAACGAAGATCCACTATTTTGAAAAACGGCACTGCGACGAATAGACTGTAAAATCGACATGCCTCGCAGTCCGCTCAGGTATTTTCGGAAACCATCTTCCTTAGGTCGAAATCCTCTAATAATAGGCTCGTTGTGCCCGAGGACCCGTACACCGGCAATCCTGTTATCAATCGTCACTCCAGCAACAATATCAAATAAACCTCCCGCATAACCCCTTCCACCAACACTCTCATAGGTTGAGTATAGATACCCCAAAATTTCCTCTCCTAGAAACACAAGAGAGGCCGGTGGATCACCTGTTGGATCAGAAACCCTATCAGCGTCGGGGAATACTGATTGCCAGACTTCCGCAGAGGAAAGGCGATCCCTTAATGGGCCAAATTCTGATTCTTCCGCAAGCACGTAGCCAATTCCACATACCAACTGGATAAACAAAAACATAGAAAGAAACTGTGATGTATAGGAAAATTTGGGCGAGATACGAAAACCCCATTCACAAGCATTAACTACCGCGTCTAGTGCTTTCACAATTCCGTCCAGATGGATTCTAGAATTTGCAATAGCTTAGGAAACATCTGGCATTAGCCGCTCATTTCGTTTGCGATCTGCAATAAGCGGTGGGCAACGAGTATCGTCATAATAATCCACCTGGCAATCCAAACATTGAAAACATTCTGTCATATTAATCCGTCCACGTGGCTCTATAGCCTGTACAGGACAAGACACCTCGCAAACGTGGCATGGAGCACCACACTGTGCACGTCGCTTCAAAGACTCAAATATATGAAATCTTCCAAGAATAGCTAACGTTCCGCCTAACGGGCACAAAAAGCGACAGAAGAAACGCTCTACAAACAACCCCACTAGTAGCAAAAGAATGGCATAAATCGCGTATGGCCAAGCCCGGGAAAATTTTAACGTAATTGCCGTCTTGAAGGGCTCAACCTCTGCCCCTTGCAGACCCCATTCCATCGACCATAAAACAGATACTCCAATTAACCCTATAGCAACCAAATATTTTATTGCCCATAGTCCTTCGTTTAAGGTGAACGTAGGCGTGTACTGTGGCACCCNGGCAAAGCGCGCCAACTGATTCAGTAACTCCTGAAACGCGCCAAAGGGACATAGCCATCCACAGAATACCCCGCGACCTAACAAAATTAATGAAACCGCAGTATATGCCATCAAAATTACAATTAACGGCTCAAACAGAAGGGTTGACCATTCTAATTTCCCGAATAACGCCTGGCCATAAGAAAAAACATTGACAATCGAAAGCTGGGCACCGGCAATCCACCCCAACCACACCAACACAAATGAAAGCACTGTGATACGAAGCCATCTATGCATCTTACGCCGCTTTGTGATCACAGATTCAAATAGAAAAATACCAGTAACCACAACTAATAATACCAACAGGACAGAAATTGCCGGCGCCTGATCTACCCATGCCCTTTGCCAATCGGTAAGCTTACTCTCACGAACCAGTCCCCCCATTACATACGAGATCGCTTTCAAGCCCTCTTCTTCTAGGTCAAAGTCGGAACCCACAACAAATTTAGTGGGGATTTGATAGGAGACTGTAGTCAAAATGTCCTCCTCCAATTCCTCCTGTCCACCGTAATTAAAATCAAAATCAAGTGTCCACGCCTTGTAAGGCTTAAAGTCGGAACCCGTTTTTATTTTCAGTATCCCAACGGAATTGAAGTATCTTCCATCCCGTGGCGATATCGCCTCTCTATCGCCTCGCACTTCGTTTGCCATATCCAGTGGGATTGCAAACTTACCTTGCCGCAAATGGATTGGCGCAATCGCTTGATGTTGCCCTAGTGATTTTCGTTCTAGCAGCCGAGTCCAGATATTCGGACCCCGACTACCAATCCATAGCAATTGCTCCCCATGATTGACTTGAGCGAGGTAAGCAGCATGCAGTCTCTCACCCAGAAGATTTCGCCCAATTCCCGCCGGTGTAATCAAAGAGACACAAATTTCCTCCGGAACATTGGAACGATCACCGGTTTGAGTCTGCCTGCACTCCACAGAACCCTCAGAAAGCAAGGAATTCCATCCAATAGCTTCGTAAGAATCAAGCTCAAGACTGATTTTCTGATTACTAGTATCCCCAATAAACCCCCTGGCACGAGCAATGCTCCGCGCCGCTGAAATTACCGCACCGTGCATTAGAGTGGCGCTTATGGTCGCACCACTAATACTATCCTCCTTCGCGCTTCCGTATTTATCCCGGTTGCTGGTCTTTGGTTTTCTTATAGGCTTAAGAATGTTTAAGCTTTCGAGATCACGCAAATAATTACGCAGCCCTCTCTCGAGGGGTCCAAACCCCTTAACAATGGGCTCGTCGTGNTCCAAAAGAAGAACTCCAGCTATTCTTGCATCCAGAGTGACCCCCGCGATTGCATCAAATGGCGTACCACTGTAGCCACGCGCATCAATGGTTTCATGTGTGGCATAAAGATAGCCAATTACTTCACCATTTTGATAAACCGGCGCGGCGGGTGGAACTCCAACCGCTTCCCCTATCTCGTCCGCTTGGGGAAAGATGGTGCTGACCACGTCCCTATCATTAAGCCTATAGTCCAAAGGCCCATAGTAGCCAATTCCAACATCTCGATCTGCGACTTTGATCACGGCAAATGCACTAGAAAAACTAGCCCAGGTGGCCATGAAGACCGCGAAGAAAAACGCGTACAGACCAACTACACCTATACAGTGTTTAGCTCTGGATATGCTTTCGACCATGTCCCTGGCTCCTGCAGTACAATACCGAACTAACTACAGGGGCATACTCCCCTCTTGCAACTATTTTCCCGTTCTTTGGCTATCACCTGGACACCAACAAGAATCTCTTTTTATATTTTAATTTATATGGGCCTTTTCTGCATAAGAGCTGTGCGGACACAATATGCCACTTCTTTATCCAATTGATTAAACGCAAAATGTTCCAATTCAATCAAACCTGCAGTCGGGCGAGACTTACTCTCCCTCATGCTTTTTACCTTCGTCACTGCACGCAGAGTGTCACCATGAAATACCGGATTAGAAAACCGAACTTCCGTCATGCCTAAATTCCCAAGGGTCGTACCCAAAGTAGTATCGCCCACTGTTACGCCAACCAGCAAGCCAAGAGTAAACATGCTGTTTACAATGCGGCTCCCATACTCAGTGCCCTTTGCAAACTCTTCATCCAGATGTAAAGGTTGCGGATTATGGGTCATAGCACAAAACATTATGTTATCCATTTCCGTGACAGTCCTCGTGAGGGGATGCTTAAATTCCATTCCAACCTCAAACTGTTCATAATAAAGNCCTGCCATGATATGCTCACCCTTTCCACTAATTTTTCTTGAAAACCCACTTGTTGAATTACAGTATTTGGCCCGTTAAGGATATATTATTGCCCGTTACAAAAAGGCAATAATTCCCAGAGATATAACACATAAACTGTTGGCAAATAGGTTTTCCGTATTTGATGAGACCTGAATAATGACTTTTCTTTGGATACCGTTGGCTATTGGCGCCGCATTTTTTCAAAATGTTCGCTCAGCATTACAAAAACATCTGAAAGACGAACTAGGTGTCGCAGGAGCAACCTTTGTTCGTTTCGGATATGGCTTCCCCTTTGCCCTGATATATCTTTTAGTCCTAGTGCACGTATTNGGCCTTCCAATGCCCGAGCTAAATTTAAGGTTCGCAATATTCGCATTTGTTGGAGCCTTGGCCCAAATTGCCGGAACGGGGCTCCTCATAACTTTATTTGACACCCGAAATTTTGCAGTTGGAACTACTTATGCAAAGACAGAAACCATTCAAGCCGCAGTCTTCGCTACTATATTTCTAGGTGAAACCATTTCGACAGCTGCCACCATTGGTATTTTTATAAGCTTGGTCGGCGTAGTCACTATATCAGCGGCCAAAGGTCCAACGGACCTCAGAAGCCTAGCCCGCTCATGGCTGGCAAAGCCAGCCTTGATAGGACTTGCCTCGGGCGCTTCGTTTGGCATTGCCGCTGTTGGTTTTAGAGGAGCTTCTCTTTCCCTGGGTGGAGAAGGATTTTTATCACAAGCCGCCTACACTCTAACAGCTGCCCTAGCAATACAAACCGTTGTAATGATGGTCGCCATGCAATTACGTAACCCCGGGGAANTAAAAAAAGTAGCCCGCGCNTGGAAAACAGCGGTCTGGGTTGGTGCAAGTGGGGCCGCTGCTTCTGTTGGCTGGTTTACGGCGATGACTATACANAATGCCGCNTTGGTGCGAGCCCTGGGCCANATTGANTTGGTATTCACCATAACGGCTTCNGTATTAATNTTTCGGGAAAAAATACACCGATTAGAACTCATAGGAATTTTTCTNGTNGTGGCCGGGATCCTAACACTTCTGNTGCTATAGACATTNTGTCTNTCCGCAGCATCTAGGAATCAAATTNNGGAACCTCTCCAATGACCTTGTTCTTNGCNAAATTCAANATCTCTTGCTCACTCATGCCNAGAATTTCATGGAGAACCTTCTTATTATGCTGACCCAACAGGGGTGCAGGCCATCGAATTCCCGCCCGCTCGCCATCTACCATCCAAGGTGTTAGAGGATGGGATTTCCTCCCCACTAACTGCCTGTCAATTTTTTTCCAAAACTCGCGCTCGACTAGGCCCTCATCAGATAATAGGTCCGTTGACCTAAGAACTGCAGCTGCCGGCACACCAGCCGCCTGCAATACCTGCATACCTTCCTTGTTGGTAAATCGGATTGTCCAAGATGAAATCGCCGATTCGATCATCGCCTGCTGTGCCTGCCTCCCCTCCCAAGAACTCAGAGAGGAATCTTTTCTGAGATCTGACCGTCCGATAGCCTCACACAACGCTGACCACTCTTCCTCATTTGTAACAGTAACTACCAACCAGGAATCGGGATCAGCACACGCAAATATTCCGTGTGGCACAAAAACTGGGTGCCGTGAACCCATACGCTTAGGGGCTTGCCCTGTGAGGCTTTGCTCTATCGAACCATGCACACCTAACTGGTGCAAACCCTCAACCTGAGAAATATCAATCCTCTGGCCTTTCCCAGTCTTCTTTCGGTGAAAAAGTCCTACCAACAAGGCAGCTCCAGCATTCATCCCGCCACAAGCGTCCCCATAGGCAACATGAGTTTGCATTGGAGGTCCATCGGGCTCACCGGATAAGTGCGGCAACCCAGATGCATGCTCAACTGTCGAACCGTACCCTCGATACCCGCCCCAGGGCCCCGTCACTCCGAACGCCGGCAGGGACAACATTATAATTTCTTTGTTAACAACCCGAAGATCATCATAAGAAAGCCCTAATTTTTTCATTACACCCGTTGCTTGATTTTCAATCACTGCATCGGCTTCTTTCACTAAGCGCAACGCCAAGTCACGCCCTTTGGGCAGTGTTAAATCGATTGCAACGCCCAACTTGTTACGATTGGTTATATTAAATATGGGCTGCTTCTCATACTCCCTGGCAGCGATCATTTCGGGAGTATTTTCCCATCCCCGCCACCAGTCCATATGGGTGCAAGACTCAATTTTTATAACCTCCGCCCCCATATCGGCTAGATGCCGTGTGGCCAGTGGCCCAGCCCAGCCCATTGTGAAATCGATAATACGGATGTTGCGAAGAGGCAGAACCTGTGTCATTGAGCGTCCCCCGGCAACCAAACAACCTTTTCTTCGGTTAACGTGGCAATTATGGAACCAGATAAATCTAATCGCTCTCCTAAAACTTCCTCAGTATGTTGACCCAGAGAGGGCGACCTTCCTCCTTTTTGTAAGGGTGTCTCGGAAAGCTTCCAAGGAATGCCAGGAGCACTAAAGGCACCTATCCCGGGATGGGAAAATTGCGACATGACGTCCCGAGCAACAAAATGGTCCAAGGTTGCTAACTCTTGCATAGTTGGAACCAAAGCAAAGGGCACTCTGCGGGCCTGCCCCTCATGGAACCAGAAAGAAGCGGGTTTTTCCATAAACAGAGGAATTAATTCCGCATCTAATTCCTCAGCATTGTTGCATCGTAAGAAGGAGTCAGAAAATCTGGGATCATCATATAGGTGCACTGCACCCACTAACTCACAGCACGAACGCCACTGGGCTGGTGTAAGTGCAGTTATACCGAGCCAACCATCGGAAGTCGGATAAATTGTCTGGGGATAGGTAGGCTGGAATCGATTGGGACCGATCCGCTCTGCCATATCTGCTGTTCCCTCTTCATATTCGCTCTTGCTCGCACCGATCTCATAATACGCCAGCTGTGCTTCAACAATAGATTGATCAATCAACACGCCCTCATCGCCTTCCAAAGTTCCAATGAGAGCCACCATAGTGGCAAGAAAAGCCGTAACGCCGGCGGTGATTTGTGACTGATAACCCCCCGGGATTATTGGGGGAGCATCGGGTGGCCCTATTGGATAAATAAACCCAGCCAATGCCTGCGCAACCGCATCACTACCCCGCCAATCTCGGCGGTACCCTGTCCGGCCAAACCAACTTAATGAAGTAACAACTAACCCGGGGTTACGTGGCTTGAGCGATGAATGGTTCAGGCCTACTCTGTCCGCCTCTCCTGGACCCAAAGCTTCCAACATGACATCCGCAGAGCTTGCCAAATCCCGAACTAACTCAGCTCCCCGTTCTTTTTGGACATCAATGGTACAACTTAACTTGCCAGCACTTAAAAAGGCGTACAGTCCGCTGGCTTCAGGGAATGGCGCATTGGGAGAAAAAGGAGGTAAGGCACGCACCATATCCCCCGTCTCCGGGGTCTCAATTTTAACTACTTCGGCGCCACAAGCCCTGAGCAAGGCCCCACAATACCCGATAGCGACGCCGTCTCCCAACTCAATTACCTTCAATCCTTGTAAGGACAGCATATGAATTATCTTTCTAGAAAAGATTTTATAGAATCACGCATACACATTTACTAAATTTACCTCCCAAACATAACTCTCTTAGTATATTAACTGAAAAGGGAAAACCAAATAGTCGCCCTAGTAAGCTTGGCAAATCAAGACACGTCACACAAACCATTATTACTCCAATAGTTACTGGGCAGTCATCGAGGGAAAAATGACCATTTCAAAACTTCTAATAGCCAATCGAGGTGAAATAGCAATCCGCATTGCTAGAGCTGCAAGTGACCTGAACATCCAGTCCGTTGCAGTCTACTCGGAGGACGATACCGATAGCCTGCACACTAAAATGAGTGATGGGTCTCACATGGTTCCTGGGCTAGGGCCAAGAGCTTACCTTGATATCGAGGAAATTATAAAGGCTGCTTTAGAAACAGGCTGTAACGCAGTTCATCCAGGCTACGGTTTTCTATCAGAAAAAGGGGAACTGGCCAAAGCATGCCTCAGCAAAGACTTAATATTTGTTGGACCGAC
>PBWV01000039.1 GCA_002728255.1 Rhodospirillaceae bacterium
GAATAGAAGGCTTTCGAGGTTCTCTTCGATCCACTGGTAGTCTCTCTGATAAAGTGGTATCTGCAAGCAGTCTTCATTGGCTATAGCTTGTTCACCCTGGTTAAAGATGGAGTGAAGATCCCAAACGCCAGACTTATAATCAGATGCTTCAGCCATGGTCATCCCATATCCCGTTCAAATTCTCGTTAGTGTAGTATAGCAAAAACGATGGATAAGCCGAATCAAGGTCAAATTGCACCTGAAACCCAATGTTTAAGGATCAGTTGCTTTTCCCGTAAAACTGGGGATCCTAAGAAGAGTAGCCACTGTAAAACCTCTTTCATTGGGGAGCGCTGCTAGTGCACTTAGTCCTTTTAGTGTTATTTCTCGTATTCTGCGCTTGTATATTTGTCGGCCCCTCCATTTGGTTTCGCTCAATTATGGAGCAACACAATAGAGAACGGCCAGAGTTTCCAGGGACAGGGGCTGACCTAGCTCGACACCTTTTAGACAACTTGCAACTTGAACATGTGAAGGTGGAAATGGCCCCCACTCAACATGGAGACCACTATGATCCCCGAGCAAAAGTGGTCCGCCTTAGCCCGGATAATTTTAATAAAAAAAGCCTTTCAGGCATTGTAGTCGCAGCACACGAGGTGGGCCATGCTATCCAAGATAGAGATGGAGATAAAAGGCTTAAAGCTCGACAGCAACTGGTCGTTATGGCTATTTGGGCACAGAGAGCTGGTGTCGCAATTTCCTACCTTTCGCCCCTGACAGGCGCTTTGGTGTCAGTCCGACTAATGCCACTTCAGATTGTTTTGGGGATTTTGATTATGGGGCTACGAGTTGTGGCAGACCTAGTAACACTACCCGTTGAGTATGATGCAAGCTTCAACAAAGCATTAGTCATTTTGGGGGCAGAGAAAATTATTTCTCCCGAAGACATGCCCGCCGCAAGAAAAATACTTACAGCCGCCGCATGGACCTATGCCGCTGGCTCCCTGCGAAGCCTCGTTGATATCTTCAGGTGGTACAGACTATTTAAGGGACGACCCTAAACTCCAACGAATCTCGATGCATTAAAGAAATTAATGACCACACACTTGATCGGCTGCTTCAACTTTCAAGGACCATGGACCCCGGCCAGAAATTATTAGTCCATTAATTAAGTATAAAAACTTCTGGACGAGAAGGATCCCCAACTAACCCGACTAACTGCTCACTTGTGCTCCAGAGAATAAAGGGATCCATCGCAATAGGATAATAACAACTACCCCCTATTATTTAGCAATTAGTTGTCTGCGGCTCCGTCACAGGGCTGCAGACATCTACCTTCCTATAGGGGACATTAGCCTTTTCTATAGCCTAAATAGGTTGTCCCTCGCACCCAAATTAGGCTATTATGGGTTCATGCTACCAAATTAACCGATTGCATGTAGGTATCTTTTGAGAAGCACCAGAAGGGGTATTTTTGTGCCTTTCTCTGGGGGATTCGCTCTGCAATCGGGACCACCTCTCGCAGGCACAGGACCAGAGAACGTAGCTCAATAACAGCTGGTATCGGCCTCCAAACCTCGCCAGTTCTCAACATTTTTTCAACACCAAGCGTCTTCCCCAACAAAAGTCAAACACCCCTTTTCCTGCGCTTCCTAACTTAAAAAGAGGAACATGCAATGGCTAAAATGAATTGGGCACGCAACGCTTACCAGGTAAAAATGTCGCAACAAGGAACAAGCAAATGTTTCAACCAGGGCTTTGACTTGTCTAGTCGGGGGAGCCAGTTTGGCAAGCGAGGTACCTTGCGCCTTATTGTCAAAAAGACGTCCACAACAAAATAGCCCGTAATGGAAAGCCACGCCGGGACCTATTGGTCTCGGCATGGACTTCCAAAAACACTTCTAATGCTTTGGAATGCAACTTGAAACTGGAGAAATGTATGCCGCATGGATTGCCGCGTTGGACCATAAATAACGCAGTGGATAAAGGATACACACTTAACACTCTCGAAGAGGCGAGAAAGCTACTGGTCGAGGCCTACTATTGCGCAAATTTTGCACACTGGATTGGGGATACCCAAAAAAGTACCCGNACCATTAGTAAGACTGTAGAGGTTGAAGGGATGGAAGNNGANTGGGAAGTAACCNTCTTCGATATCGATATAGACGGGGAAGANGGNGCACAACTACNGCACACATANGAAGGAGANANCNTCCNCCTTATAGACCTNTCCCATTGGGAATTACGAAATTTATGGGAGCGATCTCGGCATTGAGGTGCAACCCAAAACACCTTTTATTTAGTTCTAGGTAGGGACTCTAAGCGGGCGATCGGGTCAAGACCAAGAAAACGTTTTGGTCTCAATCCCGTTGCCCGCACAAATCTTTCGAAGACGGCCATAGGTTAAAGGCTCGGAGGAATTAAAGGAGTCTTTCAGGATTAGATAGAGAAACTTAGGAATATCATTCTTTTTCACCTTCATGCTGTATTCGTAATCCCAATCCCCAAACCATTCCTCCACACGGGGACCCATATCGCATCCGTCGATAACTGCTCCTCCGTCCTCTTCCCAATAAAACTTAATATCTGTTGTTTCTTTTCCCTCGGCGGTCACAAATTCCTTGCGATAAAGCTTGGCGGGAAAGCCCATAGGGTCCAGATGTTCCCGCAGACGGCAGGCTTTGATCTTTGACCAGGCGGCTACGTCGTGCGCAGCCCACTCGCTTTCACCTATCCACTTTTCCTTGCCGCTTTTGTTGTTTTTGATAAGGAAAAATCTCTTGGAAATATCAGTAGGCATAGTTCTCCTTCCTGCGAAGTACGTGCGCCCACAACACTACGCCAACCCTCCGTGGCTCGGCAGGCCGCACAAAACGTTGCAATTTTTTGAAGTAAAAACCGTGCGAGCTACGATAGTCGTGCTACGAGCTCACACTTTATATATGGGGATGCATTGCGGAAGCTACAAGCCCTAAACCTTCTAAGAGTAGATCCCTATTCATTCCAACACTTTCACAGCGGAAACCAGTTTGCCCTGCCTGCCTAGCAGGCCATCCGCGATCTCAACGACCAAGTTGTTTGGAGTGCACAACCGGACCAAACCAAGCAACTCCTCTACCGCCTGCTCTTCATTGCCTGGCCCTAAGAAATCGGCAAGAATCGCCAAGGCTATTGCCGGCGATCGGCTCATGCCTGCATGGCAATGAATTAAAAGGGAGGTGTCTCCACACTTTCGTCCAAATCCTAGGGCAGAGTGCACGTGTGCTTCATTTGGTAAAATGCATTGGCCAACCAATGGTTGCAAATAGTCTTCAACAGGCTCACCCGCTATATCGTCGAACCGAAGCACGAGCTGGCTCGTCCCCATACCCTCTATACGAAGGGGGTCCTCGACAATACTATTCTCAATGGTAATCACACCGCCAAAGCCATCAAGATCCGCATCTCGGGCTGCGTCTAAACTACAAATTTGAATAAATGGAGGCCCTCTATGAGGCGGCACTTTGAAACTCGTTGTACATGCAAGAACTATACTCCAGGCCTGTGTTCTTACCAGTTTTTTCTAACTATTTCTTGAGACATTTTGGCGCTATCAACCTAGGCCCTAGCTAGACCTTTTCCTATACAACACCCCAACGTGTTGGCTAATAATACCTACCTTGATAACCACANCCGCACGCCCCACAACCACATAGAATCCACCTGCATGCAACNCAGCTCACATCAACGCTACCGTCTAATCCTGTTTTNCAGAACCAACAATNCGTAACCNTNTTGTTATTACTNCTCACAGTAAATGATGGTGTGGGGACCTCNANTCCCTGGNTATCGAGATGGGCCGCATGGACAAAGGCAAGAACCTTTTTATCCAACTCATCCCATCTCTCTCTGAATTCGTTTTGGATAGCGTCAAAATCGGACTGCATCGCAGCGGTCAAGCCCTGACTTTTTAGAGTGGGCGGAGGCACAAATNATGCAGTGAATAGACTAAAGATGTAACGGCAAAATACTATCTATATGAGTGATTACAAAAAAGAATGGCGTCAATTATTCAGCGCATACATGACGCGGCCAGCAATCTTTGGACAGGTCCGTCAAAGTGCCTTCCGACGCCACGCCAAAAACGATCAACACGGCATAGCTTTTCCGATTACATCCACTAACCAGCGGAGGAGATTCCCCAGGCTTTAGAGGAAAGGCGGACCGATCAGCATATTCCGGCGAACACGTGCCGCTCTCACCTTTGGGCGTATATCGCGCAGACCGGCATGGGCCATGTGTGACATCCCCGATTGTTTTATCATCTGTGAGCGCCCAGGCTTGCTTGCCTTCTGCGTCTGGCTCTTCGACCATCAGGAGAGAAATATTATCCTCACCGTTGGTCACGTAATACTGCCCCGCTGGAATAGGAAACTCTGGGGCCTTCATGATCAAGCCATTCTCATCTAGCCACCAATCATCAATATCAAACCGCCAACCCGCAGGTGCAATATTGCCGGCTTTCTGCAAAACTTGGTACAAACGCAACCACACACCGATCGGGCCTGGGTCAACTTTCCAAAGGCCCCAAGATTCAGCGCCAGTCCCTGAGGTTGCCCCTTCTGGAGCCAATGCCGCGATATACTGGGTTGGGATGCGACGAATTTTTGTTTGAGCAAGCAGTGGGCATGATCTTGCAGTAGCCAAAAAACCAAATGCTGAAGCAAGCCATTGGCGGCGGGTGAGGTTGAATTTGGGTTTCATATGCACCATCGTCTAGTTTCGTTGATAAACCGATGATAGCCCGCTAGTTCTTTTTGGCAAAGCCCAAGCCACTTACTACTCTATTTATATCTTTCAGTAACATCTTTAAGAACATTACCTACGCACACCCTATCTCAGTCAACTTGTATTGCCAGGGACTCCCTGATCAATAATTCTTTGCAGAGTTCGCTTCAATTCATCCAATGTTTGAACGACGTGGCATTGGTAAATCTTTGCTAAATTCCCACTACCAATAGTTAGTTCCAGTGTGGTTCTATCTAAAACCTTATCGTGGTTTACTAATATTCTGACTGCCTTAAACAGCTCTTGATAGTCGAAGGGATTGTGTATGGAACCAAAAACTTCTTGGTCCTTAATAACATATTCAGTGGATTGTCCGTCGTAAAACCAATAACCAAAACTGTTAATACCCCTGTCACACCACACACCTTTACCATCTATGGAGAGAGCCCATGCAACAGAAATGGAAAGAAAAAAAACTAGAAACAGAGATGATAAAGTTTTCATGAAATTAACGTTTATTGTCCTTCATTTTGTGTTGAGTGCTTCAATCTTTTTCTGGAGAATTGATTGAATCTCTTCTGGCGCCCTTACTTCGCAGTAGTACTTTTGGGTCTCCATTCCCATGCTAACTGATAGCCTCAGAGTTTTTCTATCAAATGTATATGAGGTGCTCCACGCAATAGCACTAGCGGTAACCACATAAGCATCTTGATAGATTTCTCTTTTAATAGTTAGTGGCGTTGAATTATCCACGTAAGGCTGGACTACCTTGCCATTCTCAAAAAGGTAATATTTTGGTCCAAACTTCAAAGCGTTTTCAGCAAATATACATTCCAAGCCCTTCCCATCCATTTCTCCTGCATGTACAGGAGCTGTGATAGAGAGAAACAGAATTAGGATTGCTATGTATTTCATAGATAAATGCTATTCCTAGACTCCCGGAAATTCAACAGTAGCACTGGGAACAACACTGGCGCTTTCCTCCAAATGCAGAGGTCACCGGCTCGAATCCTTCGGGGCATGCCATTATATCAATAACTTAATATCCAGTTCGTTCCCTTGTGGATACAACAAATTGGGCACCATTCCCTTCATATAGCCGAACAATCCTATGAAAATCCACGCCCCGGCTACATTTTCTATGAAATCACTATTATCCATCCTTAGAACCACTAGATTCGTCCTCGCCCTGTCTTTTCTTAAACGACAAAACAGCAAAGGGGATAGAAGCGGAGAATGCCATTATTAGAGCAGATAAAGTGAGCCACGGCTCAGTGATAAGCGCCGCAGCCAACAACCCAACGCTCGCTAACGAGAGCGTTATAAATTTTCTAGGAACCCTAATCTTTATATGCTTAAAAGAATAGGTAGGAATCGGCGCAATCATTAACCCAGAAACTACAATCGTCCAAGGAAGTGTAACCCATGCGGAGCGGCAAAAATCCCAATCTGTTTCAATGCCAATTATAAGAGGGAACAAAACCATACCAGCTGCAGCCGGCGTAGCCACACCACTAAAATAATTACTTGCCCAGTCTGGCGCATCAGGTGCAACAGAGGACACATTGAACCGCGCTAGCCGCAGGATAGAGCAAACCACAAACAAGGTAGCGATAACCCAACCAAAACCACCAGCGTTATTTAACGACCATAAATACATTAGCATTACAGGAGCAACGCCAAAAGAAATAGCATCAGCCAAAGAATCGAGTTGCCCACCCAATTCTGTCTGCCCACCCATAAGCCGAGCTACCCGCCCGTCCAAAGTATCAAAAAGTGCTGCTGCTCCAATAAACAAAATTGATATTTCCCATTTCTCTTGCAGTCCAAACCTCACAGCAGTGAATCCACAGCAGAGCCCAAACGTAGTCAAAGCATTCGGCAAAAGCCGATTCAGGCGCTCTCGTCTCACCTGTCGTCTCTCGAAAGAAGTTAGGGCCATTAGCGCCACTCTCCCCCTTGGTCCTCTTCGCTACTATCCAATTTAGCAATTGGGGTTTCTCCCGCAACAGCCCTCTGGCCCGGGATTGCAATAAGCCTCGTGCCTTTGGGCAGATAAACATCGATCCGACTTCCAAAGCGGATCATGCCATACCTTTCCCCAGCCAGCAGTGATTGACCTTCATCAACCCAACAAACTATTCGACGCGCAACCAAACCTGCAATTTGTACAAACGTAATCTTGGCACCCTTTTTTGTTTGTATCACTAATGAGCGGCGCTCATTATCGTCACTGGCTTTGTCTAAAGATGCGTTTAAGAATTTCCCTGGCCGGTAGGAATTTTTGACTATCTCCCCATCGATAGGAATGCGATTTACGTGACAATCGAAGACATTCATAAAGATACTGATGCGGCGCATAGGTGCGTCCCCCATGTCAAGCTCTGGCGGCAATGCTGCATCGCCCACCATTTGAATAACCCCGTCGGCCGGACTGATAACTAGTCCATCCTCAAGTGGTGTTACACGATCCGGATCGCGAAAAAAATATATGCACCAGACGACGAGAACGATGCCAATGAACCCAAGCCATTGGGCAACTGTGAAGAAAACGATTGTTACAGCCACAAAAATCGCGATAAAGAGGTGTCCCTCTGGCCTTACGTTAATAAATGGTATCCTAGACACGTTTGCTCCGTATAAAATGATCCTAACAAGCAACAATACTTAAAATATATTTACCGGTAATTACGTCAGGTGGTTAGAGCGTAGGCTAATCGGCGCTAATTCCGGGATAACTTAGGCATTCTTATACCAGATTACCGCACTAGCGCCAGGAAGAGATCCGGGAGCTGCATCTACTCGTAAAAGCTATTAGGATGTTCATTAACATAACTAAAAGGGGTTAGAAGGCTAGAAGGGAGCGGTTTCAATCAATTTTAATGTGACGTGCCAAGGGCGTTACACACCAAAAGCCCCCCAAAATGTGTGATGTAAAACCTTTTCAGAAGCTATGATGGTAGTATAGTCCCCCGAAATAAGAGCCTATCAAAACAACCCAGATGGACTGACTATGGCAAAGAATGTGGGAATTTTTATTTTTGATGAAGTGGAGATTCTCGACTTTAGCGGCCCGTATGAAGTGTTCTCCCGAACTAGAACCACCCCAGGAATAGAAAGCAGAAAAAATAATGAGTCCGCTCCCTTTAATGTTTTCACCATTTCTAAGAAATTAAAAACCATCCAGGTTTCTGGTGGACTTAAGGTTCTCGCTGATTACAATTTCAAAGACAGCCCAAAGGTTGATATTCTTCTCATTCCTGGTGGCCAAGGAACCAGGCCACTTTTGCAATCAAAAGAAACCATATCTTGGATTTTAGGCACTGCTAAAGAGGCTTCGTTATTAACATCGGTCTGCACAGGTTCTTTGCTATTAGCTAGAGCGGGCCTACTCAGGAATAAAAAGGCAACTACGCATTGGGGGGCCTTAGATTTGCTAAAAAATATCAGCCCCTCTACAAAGATTCTCAGGGACCAGAGAGTGGTGGACGATGGAATAATAACTTCTGCGGGTGTTTCTTCAGGAATTGATATGGCATTTCAAGTTGTTGCTAAGTTGTTTGGTGATCACATTGCCACCGACACTGCTAAATACATTGAATATCGAAGAACCGACAAAACTTTGCCTGGTTAAGGTTCAAAAATTATCGGTACCTGGCAATACTGCAGAAGAGAAACAGTATTTCAATCCCCCACCAACCAATGAGAGGAAGCACGAATGAATCATGGAACGATTTTTGCAAGCATGGCCCTTGCATTCTTCCTATCCCCCGCCCTCGCCCAGAGTGAAGAGACAACGGTGACCTTCGATGACTTGATATATCGAGAAGGAGTATTTTATCATAAGTCCGCTGGTGATAATCCATTTAGCGGAACTGTAAAAAAGGCTGGACAACGCTGGGCCTTCCTAAACGGAAAGGCTGAAGGGCCTTATGTATCTTTTCACGACAATGGCCAATTAGCCTCTATGGGAAGCTACTTAAATGGAGAAAGAAATGGTGAGTGGCTCACTTACCATGTATCAGGTCAATTGATGATCAAGGAAACACTCCAAAATGGAGAGCGGCATGGCGCCTGGGAATATTACTTCATAAATGGTCAGTTAAGAGAAAAAGGAAACTACAAAAATGGGAACATGGATGGCGCCTGGATTGGATTCAGTGTGAACGGGAATGTAAATGAAGAGTACACAGGTAACTTCAAGGATGGCGTGAAAGTTGATTAAACATTGAAGAAGCTAACCCTATTTATCGGACTATTAGTTTCCACAACAATCTCCTCTTCGTGTTTTGCAGATTGGGCGAGAATTGCGGAGAACATCGCCGGGAACACCTTCTATGTGGACTTTCAAAAAATCCACCAAGCAGATGGATATGTTTATTTTTGGCTGCTAAATGATTATGCCAGTAAAAGCGCGTGGGGTTATTTATCTTCGACGGCATATGTGCAAGGAGATTGTAACTTATTTAGATATAAGAATTTGACCTGGACCATCTATAAGCAGCCGATGGCTGCTGGTGATAACCATGTCTCAATTAAGCCTCCAGATGAATGGCTGCACCCCTCTTCAAATCAATCAGACGAAATCATATTAGAAATCATCTGTAAGGGAAGAAATTAGGCGATTCGACACAGCCTGCCTATTTGCCTGGCCTTACGCACCAAGCCTTCAAACAGGCCCGCTGCTGCTCTCTATTATGGTTACAGTGCCATCGAGCGTTCCCACCCGCACCACGGTGCCCATTATTTCTACCGCATCAAAGTCGGTCACTGCGCTCAGAATGACCTTGAAACTGCCACTATTAGCCTCATGATCCGCCAAAGCAGTCTGGGCGGCAAGCAGAATGCCTACAGTAAACATGGCCAGACCAGGTATTTTAATACTTATTGACATCTCTTCTCTCCCAGAATATCGACCCCAGTTACATCAGCCGCACCATTATGCCACACGATGTGACCTATTCATTAGATGTTCTCTCTTATAATGCCGAACAAAAACAGTGGGGACATGGGAACTAAGGGGTTAAAAACCCTAATACTGGAGAATTTATGCTGATAAATAGGAATCAATTCAGAAAAATAAACTGATGCGCCAGCGGATGATTGTGTTAAAACTCTCGGGCTATCACAGATCGACGCAAATGTGGGTAGCAGTCTAACGTGAAGTGATGAATAGCAGCCGCTTTGGCTGCGATCCAATCAAAGGGGCTGAAAGCACTAAGATAGCCGAACTCCCCGTCGCCGCTCTTGGCACGGGATTATTTTTTAACTTAATTGTAGGTCAACGGTTATGTTGCGATCTTTTTACAAGACCAGGGAGTGGGCACTGTGGGCGTATGGTGGCGGCGCTCTGCTTATTCTATCTATCTGGGTCCAGGTTCAGCTGTCCGTCGCATTCAATGATTGGTACAAAGGATTCTATGATCTTCTCCAAAAGTCTGGCGACTTCCTAGACAATCCCCAGGAGGGATTGACTATCTTCTACCAACAACTCGTCTCGATTGACTATGTGAGAGATGGTTTCAATGGAGCCCCTTCATTCCTTGAAATTGCTATTCCTTATATACTTTTAATGACCCTGACATCGTGGTTTACCCAGGTGTATGGCTTGCGGTGGCGACAGGCTATGACGTGGGGATATATTCCTAGATGGCGAAATGTCGAACAAGAAATTGAAGGCGCTTCTCAACGAATACAAGAGGATTGTAACCGGTTTGCCCGGATTATTGAGTCTTTGGGATTACAGATAGTGCGCGCCATCATGACCCTAGTCGCCTTTATACCTATTCTCTATGGGTTGAGTGACAAAGTGGATGTACCTTATTTTCGAGATATTGAGGGTTCACTGGTTTGGGGCGCCTTAATTGTTTCTATTGGCGGCCTGATCATTTCATGGTTTGTGGGATGGAAACTACCTGGCCTAGAATATAATAATCAGAAGGTTGAAGCGGCCTTCAGAAAGGACCTAGTCCTAGGAGAAGATGACAAAGTCAATTATGCAAAACCTGAAAACTTATGGGAATTATTTTTGGGAATACGATTTAATTATCATCGTCTATATTTGCATTATTCTTACTTCAATGTTTGGGTCCATACATATGACCAAGTAATGATATTAGCTCCTTATCTTTTAATGGGACCTGGTCTTTTTACCGGCATGGCAAGCTTGGGAGTTATGATGCAAGTAGGCAATGCCTTCCAAAAAGTTCATGGTGGATTCGCATTATTTTTACATAATTGGACCACCATCACTGAGTTGCGGTCCATATGGAAGCGGCTCAAAGAATTTGAGATCAACCTAGAGCGTTATGAGAGAGGCGCAAGAAGTCAAACTGGTTAAATAATAATCTGGCCTCACTAACTTGCTGTCGACCAAAGTTGGAGCTTGCCCTCTTTTAGCAATTAAGGAGTAGTAGAATGCTATATGTTGACGAAGCAATTCAAAGTCGCAAGTCGGTGCGTGCCTTTAAGGCCCAACCCGTACCCCAGGAAACTATTGCCCACATTTTAGACATTTCATCAAGAGCACCGAGTGGCACAAACACACAACCCTGGCGAGTTCATGTCCTCACAGGAAATTCTTTGAAGCGAGTTTCCGAGTCTGTACTTAGGGCGTTCCGGGAGGCCCCGGGCACGCACACTAACGATAGGCCTCACTACATGGAGACATGGCGTGATCCATACCTAGCGCGGCGCAGAAAAGTCGGATGGGATCTCTATAATCTTATGGGAATCAAGAAAGGCGAACGCCAGAAAACTCAGCAATTTCACTCTGAAAATTTCCGATTTTTCGGGGCACCTGTTGGCCTACTTTTCACCATTGATAGGGATATGGGTTGGATGAGCTGGTTAGATTATGGAATGTTTATCCAAAGTATCTGTATTGCGGCTAGGGGACAAGGGTTGCACACATGCCCACAGGCATCTTGGGGACAATTTCATAAAATTCTCGAGAAAGAGCTTGGACTCCAGCCACCTGAAATGGTCCACGTTGGCCTGAGCCTGGGATACGAGGATACGGAAGCTCCACAAAATAAACTGGAAACCATTCGAGAGCCCGTATCAAAATTTGCAGTTTTCCACACTTAACAAAAGGGCCACAGAAGGTTTAAGTCTAGGG
This sequence comes from Rhodospirillaceae bacterium, assembly GCA_002728255.1. NCBI lineage: Bacteria > Pseudomonadati > Pseudomonadota > Alphaproteobacteria > Rhodospirillales > Rhodospirillaceae > Rhodospirillaceae bacterium. The sequence continues at coordinate 11,867 of PBWV01000039.1, forward strand.
TCTTGGAAATGTAATAAATCCCAAAATGAGCCCATTTTCTGCCAACAAACCATCTTTATTCATCATTATTTGCAATTATATCGATAATTATGCAGGTTATGCTTGTTTTTATGGCCTCAACTGTCCATATAGGCTTAATCAGATCTTCGAAGCCTGGGCGTGTCCTGCTTTGTCACGCCGACTAAAGCACTAAATACTCCATGCAAATCGTTGAACTGTTTTTTGAGATCCCCCTTATGTAAGGTGGAACATAAACATTATGTAGAGGAACTATCGATGGCTACAGGAACCGTGAAGTGGTTCAACCCAGTAAAGGGTTATGGATTTATAACTCCGGATGAGGGCGGCTCGGACGCCTTTGTTCATATCTCTGCTGTTGAGCGGGCTGGATTGTCCACACTTCAGGAAGGCCAAAACGTTAATTTCGACCTTGAGGCCGGACGCAATGGCAAAAGTTCAGCTGAAAATCTAACGATTGTAGAGTGAATTAGCGCTTATTACCGTGGGGAGCCCGCCGTTTTTGGCGGGCTTTTCCTGTTTTAGCGCCTCGCTTAAAGAACATTCACCTTTCTCACATATGTTACTGTGCCGTTGACTTCTTGGTGGGGACAACCCGCTGCACCATGATCTTATCGCGATGGATGACCTTGGCCACCCGTGGCCCTATGTCGTTAACCCAATGAGGGTCTTCATACACCGCCTTGTATAGACGTTTTCTTTCTCTTTCAGTATTGAAACGGCGCAACCAAACATAAACGCTCTCATCTGTTTCGCCTCTGTAAGAACCAGTTATCACCATTCCTTTGGAAATCTGGAACGGGATAATTTCGGATTCCATTAGTTTGAGCCACTCATTCATTTTCCCGCGGCGAATTTTATATTGTCGTATTTCGTAAAAAGCCATTATTTACTCCTCCCATGGGTGCAATTTACTTTCTTATAGCATCTGAAAATTTCAGACAAAGTGTTCAGGTTTTCCTAGCACGCAACGAAATCACGGGCGCATCGCAAATCGTGTTGGACCAGCTGTTCTAATTGGGGCTGAACTATTGGCAAAATCACATAACAATTTTCGGGTATCCCGGGGATCAACTATCTCCTCAATCCAATAGCTTTCTGCCGATCGGAATGGAGATCGCAGTTTATTGAGCCTGTCTTCTATCTCAGCTAATTTTGCTTCAGGATCATCAGCAGCATCTATATCTGCGCGATAAGCTGCCTCAATACCGCCTTCCAGCGGGAGTGAACCCCAACGCCCGGAGGGCCACGCATAACGGTTACAAAATCTGCCACCATTTTTATGGGCAGCGCCAGCAACGCCAAAGCAGTTACGAACAATAATAGTGCACCAAGGAACAGTTGTTTGCCACATTGCAGTCATGGCACGAACGCCCTCCTTGATTGTTCCATTTTGTTCTCCCTTGAGTCCGATTTCAAAGCCTGGACAATCCACTAAGTATGCCACTGGAAGATGGAATGTTTCCGCAAGATCTAGAAACTTTGTCACCTTCTTACAAGTATCGGCGGTCCAACACCCCCCATAAGAATAAGGATCACTAGCCATAATAGCCACAGGCCAACCGTCCAAACGCGCAAAACCTGTGATGACTGACCGTCCAAACTGACTCCCCATCTCAAAAAACGATCCTTTATCAACTACGGCCTCTATGATGGGTCGCATCTTATAGATCTTACGGGGGTTTCGTGGGATTGCCTCCAACAACCAGTCAATTTTTCGGCCTGGGTCGTCGTCCGTCTCATGGCGGCTGGCAAGTTCATAAACAGAATTCGGCAGGTACGAAAGAAAAGTCCGCGCACATTCAAATGCCTCCTCCTCCGTATCCACTGCATGGTCAACCGCCCCTGACTTTAGCTGTATTTTGTATCCGCCTAGTTCATTCTTTGTAAGATCTTGGCCAATCCTCTTGACTAAAGGCGGACCCGCAACAAATAAAGCAGACTTTTCCTTTATCATTACGGAATAGTGAGCTGCGGCCAGATAAGCCGCCCCAAGACCGGCTACCGAACCTAGGCCCAGGGCTACCCTAGGGATTGTCCCCATGTTCTCCACCAAAATCTGCCATCCTTCAAGTTCGGGGACATTAGCACGGCCCGTAGTTTCAATAGTCTTAACAGATCCACCACCACCCGACCCTTCCACCATACGAATTAATGGCAACCGCAAAGCGTTAGCCATTTCCTCACAGCTTTGGTTTTTTTTCGGAATGGTGGCGTCGGCTGATCCCCCTCGCACGGTGAAGTCATCCCCTCCAATAACCACTGGGCGTCCATTTACCAGTCCTTTCCCAAAAACAAAATTAGATGGGACTAATTTCGATAAATCGTTATTGGAGTCATATTTCGCCATCCCGGCAATTTTACCGCTTTCATGAAAAGTGCCAGCATCTGCCATTAGGGCAATTCGCTCACGAATAGTGTACCGCCCTCCATCTTGCTGACGTTTTACTTTCTCCCGACCACCCAGTTCCTCAGCGAATGCCTCTCTGCGGCGTAACTCATTAAGCTCTTCTTCCCAGGACATAAAATTCAGACCTCACTTATGGGCTAATTTACCAGAATTTATTCGACCAGATTCTTTCACACGTCCGCTAATAGTACCGCATAGTGCGAATTTATTCTGTTAAAACAATAAAATATATTCTCATTGCCAACGCTATATGCGTGAAAAATTTGAATCAAGGCTTGCAACCACACCTAATTCTTTTCCCGCACCAAACACAAGCAGATGACCCCCCACCTTAAGCAACACCATCCGGATCATTGCGTGTTCTATGGCCATAGAACGCCTCCATATCTTCGGCCACTTTCTGAGCGCCAGCGTCTGCCGACCCGCGCAAGTTATCCATTACTTGGCGTCGATCCGTTTCCGGACGATTTTGGCTAAGTTTAGCTTTCGAGTGCAACCGTACGATAGAAATATCAAAAGCTACAATATGGGGAATCATTTCTTCAACCAGCTTTTTGTAGTCCGCTGTATCCGGCCATGCGTTCCCTGGATCTGGGTCCTCAAACTCAACCATCCCCCAGAGTAAATCCTTTATGCAACTAGTCTCCCCTATAAGACTTGGAGTACCATAGGCATGAACCGCACTATAATTCCAAGTTGGAACAGCGGGTCTCGATAGGTACCAGTTAGGCGAAATATACGCATGATTGGATAAAAAAATAGCTAAGACCTCCCCCCCATCTGCCAATTGCTCCCACTATGGATTCTCTTTAGCCATATGCCCACGAAGTGAACCGTACTGACCTCCCTGGCTAGTCCACAACAAAGGTAGATGGCTCGCCATAACATCTGTTTGTGTTCCAGAGACCAACGTCGCAAAATTGTACTTTCTCATTATTCGCTGGGCCGCTGGATCATCCTCCAATGCAAAGTGTGACGGCGTATACATCGTGCGTCTTCTCCTCAGCCCATTTGTAAAGGTAATCTCCAGGAGCCTGGAAACAGGCTCACTTTCTCCATAGCCACATTATCGTTTGCCAATTGGAAATCGAAACTTGGACCAATTTTCCATATCTTTTTGAAAAAGCCTCCTATGTTGTAAAACTCTACTAAACCAAGGATCTTTTGCCGCTTCGACATCAGCCCAAAGATTTGCAGCCGTGTCAGCAGCCTCTATAAATTCTGGGTCCAAAACAATTAGCTCGTTGCCATAGGCTTCCATTTCCTCCAGCGCTCCGATATCTCGGTATGCCCAACGCGCCCAGCTTTCCAATGTCATTATTTTGCCCGCTGCCCGCAACATCTCGCGGTCATGCTCACTTATGCGTTCCCAAGCCTCAAGATTAAAAAGACACTCCCAAGTTGCAGATGGCTGATGGACTCCGGGCATGATCACGTATTTAGCAATTTTGTGAAACCCTGATGGCAAATTTATAGCAGGCGAACCCCACTCCATTGCGTCTATTACGCCCCTCTCAAGAGCAGGATATACCTCAGCACCCGGAATAATTACAGTGGAAGCACCCAGTGAACCCGCGATTTCTGCCCAAGCTCCAGCCGTTCGAAGCTTAAGGCCTTTTAAATCCTCAATTGTTTCTACGCGCCGCGTTGAGTGCATGAAAAGTTCTGTTGGGCCTATTCCACATGGGATGGATGCTACATCAAACTTCTCCTTTCGAAATTCAAACCAGAGTTCTGCCCCGCCTGCTTCAAATAACCAGATAATCATCTCTTCAGGGTTTAGGCCGCCGGCCATATTCCCAAAGAGGACCGTGGTCTTGTCGATGCCCCAATCGTAGCCCATCCACGTGTGGCCAGCCTGAACGATATTAGCTTTCGCAGTCTGGGAGACTTTTAGTGGGCTCCCTAGCGTGCCGCCCGGGAAGACATTGATTTGTATGCGCCCATCGGTAAGCGTGTCCACCCACTTCGCATAACCCCTTGCCTCCTCTTCTAGAATTGGACCACCGCCCCAGGCTGTCGCCATATTCCACACTTCGTCTGCTCTTACCGCAGAGCCCACGGCGAGTGTCAAAATTATTGCCAAGACTTTTAGCAAGTTGGCTTTGGCGTTTCTAAACATAAGACCCTCCCAGCATAAACTTTTAAATAGACAACGAGTTTAGGCCACCTTTAAGTGCGGTGGCTATAGAATCTAACAAACCAGTTAAGCAGGGCAAGAATCCATCCCTATGGGATCTCGATGAAAACGGGCCTAGCTGGATACGAAACTAAAAGGTCAAAGAACTACCTCGAAGCCCTCAAAAATAGGATGACCCATGTACAAGTCAGAATGCTTCCCAGCACCTTTGTGGGCAAGGCGAAACGCCTCCGACTTGGTCCAATCAATAAAATCTGCCTCTGAGTTCCAAGTGCTATGCGAAGCGTATAAGGTATAAGCATCCGTGGTTTCACCCTTTACTAGATGAAACTCTTTAAACCCAGAAACAGAGCTCAATTGGGTATCTCTATTCCTCCAGACCTTCTCAAAATCCGCCTCTTTCCCTTTGACAATCTTAAATCGGTTCATTGCGATGAACATCAGTTATTATCCACTTTTAAATTAAATAGTTTTTCGCATCTTGAATTCTCGTTGCCCCCATTAGATAGCGGGATGCTCATTATGCCAATCCGTTTCACGTTGATACGCATGACCCGCTCTAACCAGCAAATCCTCTTCAAAATGACGGCCGACAAATTGAATTGCAATCGGCATGCCGTCCCTGGTAAAGCCCGACTGCATGGTAACAGTGGGACTTCCGGTAAAATCAAATGGGCTAGTAAATCGGGACATCCCCATAGCCCGCCACGCCTTTGGATCAAGCCTACCCTCTTTAACATTTTTTTCTGTTGGTGATGCCGTGCCTTGTGCGGGAACCACTAATACATCAATGTCATCGAAGACCGCCCTTACTTCACCACAAAAACTATGCCGGATTAGTAGAATGTTTTGATAATCAGTCGCCGAAAGCGATAGACCAAGGTCAATCAAACGGGCCAATGCGGGCCCATATTGCTCTTTGTTTTTAGGGTACGTTTGGCGGTGGGCCAAAGCAGTTTCTATCCCACAATGGGCAGGCCAATTATCCAGCACCGCATCAGTATTTGGAAACGTGACCTTCCGAAGATTGGCCCCCATCGACCTGAGCACCGTTAGTGCCTCTTCGGTTGTTTTTCGCATTTCCTGATCGACATCCCGCCGATTGTATAGGGGGTCATATCCAAATTTTAATCCACGAATTCCACGCTCCAGTCCCGCCAGATAATTTGGGACAGGCGCGGTCGAAGCTGTAGGGTCATTTTTATCCGCCCCAGCAATAATATTGAGTACTGCGCCGGTGTCAGCAGCATTTCGACACATTGGGCCAATATGATCGAGGGAAGCCGCCAGTTCAAAAATACCGTATCGCGACACGCGGCCCCAGGTCGGCTTAAGACCCGTTAAGCCATTAGCAGCAGATGGGAACCGTATTGAGCCGCCTGTATCACTCCCGATAGAAGCAAAGCACAAACCAGCGGCAGTGGCAGCCCCAGAACCAGATGAGGAAACACCAGCCCAGTGTGCTGAGTTCCACGGATTTAACGGAGGAGAAACATCTGGATGGTGTTCGGAAAAAGCACCCTCAGTCATTTGCAGTTTCCCAAGAAGCACAGCTCCTGACTTGGCAAAGCGTTGAACTACAGTTGAATTATATCTGGGCTTAAAATTTGCATGAATAGGCATGCCCGCCGCTGTTGGTATGCCGCGGGTAAAGCAAAGATCCTTTACCGCTATTGGGACCCCGTGAAGCGGCCCCCTAATGCGACCACGAGATATCTCTTGTTCTGCTTTTTTTGCTTGCTGTCTTGCTAACTCTTCAGTGACAGTCGCATAGGCTTTTATCTTTCTATCTTTTGCCCGAATACGTTTAAGCATGTGCTCGGTCAAATCGACCGGGGAGAACTCCTTGGCGTGAAGCCTCTGTGCAACATCTAATAAACTAGCAAAATGAATGTTTCTCGGAGCCATATATCTCTCACCTCAGCTTTATTTCCAGCTTATAAAAAGTCTTCTAGAAGACTTTGCCAACTGCGAAAAGACACGCGATGCAGGTGGGCATTTAGCTCACTCACTACCCGCATATTTCCAGTAAGTGTCTTTAAGCATAATCATCCCATCACCGCGCAAAGTCCAGAGATCGCAGCCAAACCAATCCAGGAAATTCCCATTTCGTTCGTGCCCAATAACTCTCCATTCAGAACATCCCCTGTTACCCGCCACCCAATGGCTATGAATCTCCCATGCCATATCCGGAATCGACGTAAAGCGCTGGGAAAGCATTGATCGAATATCCTTTTTCCCGACCAACCGATCTCCTTCAGGGGGGTTCCCACGTGAAATTCGCCAAACACCCTCATCCGCGAACCGCTCCAATATTGCTTCTATATTGTGATCATTGAACGAATCACAGACTTCTGTAATGATCTGCAGGTTCCGTCTTTCAGAATCTGTCATACTGAGATCCATTTTTGTGGAGGAAACTGAACTAAACTACAAAATGAAGAGTGTGGCAACGATATATAGATATCTACTCCAATGTCTTCGTTATACAAGCGTATCTTTCTATAATAGCGAATTCGACAAAGTTTTATGAAATTTGTGCATTCTGGAGCTTAAACATGTTCAATTTCTTTCCCCTAAAAGCGTTAGGCAAATCCATCATATTTGTAATGCCGATCGTTTATCTTACCTTCCCGGTAGCGGCCGATCTAATGATCGTGGGCGGCGATAACAAAGTAAGATTTGATGGTCCCGACATCCTATTTGAAGCGCCGGGAAACGATATGATTTCTATAGTGGATATTGGCGACGATCCCGCTAATCCAAAAATCATAGCTAATCTTCCTATTAGCAACTCAGTATTTGGCCCGCCGACCAATTTGGTGATTACCCCAGACGAGTCATTAGCTTTAGTTACAAAAGCCATGGAGTGGACTGAAGGCGAAGACGGCTGGAAGCCAAGCCCTGATAATCGTATTCACGTCATTGACCTTACAACGAAACCACCAATGCTTATTGATACAGTGAAGGTGGACTTTCAGCCATCCGGCATGGCTATAAATAGGTCAGGCGACCTCGCATTAGTCGCTCACCGCAAAAGCGGCACCATTGGTGTCCTTGAAATCAAAGGCAGCTCCGTGACCATGATCCAATCGGTGGATATAGGTGAGGAGGTTGCCTCAGTTGCCATCACACCTGATGGTAGCATGGCACTTGTGACTAAATTTAGTAGCCACAAAATTTCAGTACTCCGTATTAATGGAAGTCAAGTCACCTACGATGCCTCTCTGGATATGCCAGTCGGGTTAAAACCTTATAATGTGCAAATTACCCCGGACGGCACTCTCGGCCTCACCGCAGACCACGGGCCTGGGTCGGACGGCCATATCGATACTGTAAGCGTGATTGATCTTACTGCATCTCCTCCCCGCGTCATTGACCGCATAATGGTTGGAGATGCCCCTGAAGGATTAGCTATAAGTCCGAATGGTGATATTGCAGTGGCCATTTTGCTCAAAGGAAGCGGGGGCATAGCGAGCGACAGTTGGGCTTACAACAGAAATGGAAGTGTGGTCGTACTTGGGATTGAGGGAAAAAATGTCCGCGTTATCGCTGAGGTAGATGTTAGAGGTCTGCCGGAAGGCGCAGTGTTTAACCCTAGTGGAGAATATCTCTATGTTGGAAACTTTGTGGACAGAGATATTTCAGTTCTGAAAGTTGACGGCACTTTGTTGACCAATACTGGAACGATCCTTAAATTACCGGCTAATCCCGCCTCAATGAGGGGTCGCAATCCATAACCAAAGGTATAGGAATTAGCCTATGATATTGGTCGATTGAGGGAAAGGAATTCCAATATGGACAAAAATATTGAGGTTGCTGTTATTGGCGCCGGCCTAATGGGCCATGGGTTAGCTTTGGTCCATGCCATGGGTGGTCACAAAGTAAAAATGCAGGATATTAGCAAGGAGCAGCTAGAAGCAGGAGTGGCTCTCATTGCAAGTGCGCTAGATACGTTGGTGGATGCAGGTGTTTTAGAGAAAAATAGTGTATCTGGAATCATAGATAGGGTTGAGCCAGTGGAGTACATAGCGGACGCTGTTGCTAACGCTGACCTGGTTGTGGAAGCAGTTCTGGAGACGGAGGAGGTTAAGAGGATAGTATTTAAGGAAATAGATGAGGCTGCTCCAATGGATGCGGTGATTGCTAGCAACACATCTGGCCTAGATATTTTTCCTTTAGTGCCGGAACGCAGGTTGAAAAACAGTATCATTGCGCATTGGTACACTCCTCCATATATCATTGACTTAGTAGATTTGGCGGCAGGTCCGGAGACAGATCCTGAACTTCTTACGCGGATGGAGAAGTTCTATCTGGCTATGGAAAAGAAGCCGGTAGTATTTGAAAAATTTATTAGTGGTTACGTTGCGAATAGGTTGCAGTCTGCGATTTATTCAGAAATTTTCAAGCTGCTTGATGAAGGCTGGGCTACTGCCAGAGCAATAGATGATTCCATTAAGTATGGGCTGGCCCACCGCATGGCCTTGCAGGGAGCCTTAATGAAAGCGGATTTTGCTAGTCTAAAGCTGATGCAACTAGGAAGAAAGCAGATGACCTATCAACCTCCGGCGCAGAGCCCTGGCAGTCCCACCGTCGATAGGTTGGTCGAAGAGGGACGCTATGGTGTGATGAGTGGTGCTGGTTTCTTTGATTATGGTGGTAAATCTCCAGCTGAAATTTTTAGGAACAGGGATATGGGACTTTTGCGGCTAAAGTTGGAGGCGGCAGAGATCGAAGAAGATTATCCGCTAGGTTCTTAAGTGATAAACAGGCCCCTTAAATGAATTTTGAGATTTGCTTTCCGGTACGTAACGAGCTTGGGGAGGGGCCCATCTATGACGGAAAGACGGCTGAACTTATCTGGTTTGATATTGTTGGTCAGGTCATGTTTATTGGAAATACAAACCAGGGCGCTCTTAGATCCTATGGATTTGGCGAACCCGTTTCGGCTGCTTTTCTTA